>JAFZCF010000058.1 GCA_017552165.1 Clostridia bacterium | reverse complement strand
GGGCGTTTTTGCGTATGCGCGAATGCTTTAAAAATCAGTAATGTCTTCCGCCGCCGGAGTAATGTCCTCCGCCGGACGAATGGCCTCCGCTGTAGGAACTGTGTCCTCCTCCGCCGCCCGACGAACCGGTATCCCTCGGCTTGGCAACGCGGCTCACGGTCCTGTAAAGGAACGCGTCCTGTCTGTTTGTTATCGAAAGGCTGCCGGCCCTCAGATATCTCGCCGCGTATCTCTGCGGCACGAGCTTCATGCCTTTCATGAGCGAGCTGTTGCGGACAGCTGCGAAGATAAGCCCGACGACGAGCGAAATGATTACTATCGCGACGATGGTCCCGCCCTGCATCGGCATCCTGCCGTTGTGCTTTAACGCATATTCCGCGTTGCTGACGTATTTTGTCAGAGCGGAAGCAAGATCATCGTCATAGCCGCTCCAGTCATCGTAGAACCTGTCGTCGATCTCCGAATCCTCAACGACATCGCCCGCCCCGAAACCCACGGTGCGGAATTTCGTGATATATCCGTCTCTGACAAGCGAGAGGATTATCCCGTCCTTGTATCCGCCGTTGAAATAATAGAAATCGCTTCCGTAATCTTTCACGCTGAGCGTGTGAGACCCGTTGTCCGTGAATACGTAGATATCCTTCCCCGTTTTTTCGCAGACGCTCTTTATGGCCTGATCGAGTCTCGCCGCCTCGGACGAAGAAAGCATGCCGGCATTGTCGTAAACGTGCTGCTTTGAGGAATTAAGAGTCTGCGCGTAGGTTCTGCCGCTTCTGTTAAGCGACGAAAGCACAGTGTTTTCGGGATACCAGTCCGGGAGGTCGTACATGTCGGAAAGGAGACTTTCGACGTACCTGACATGGGTAAGATAAGCGTTCAGATAGTCCCCGCTCCGGAAATAAGGCTCAACGAGATCGTCGACGTAGTTGATCCTGTCCTCTGTAAATATGCTCTCGTTGTCCCCTATCGAGATCGTCGTCCAGCCGCGGTAGAGACTTCCGTCGTCTTCGGTTACGATGAAGTGGAAAAGCACCGTCGCGGAATAATTGCTACCTATCCCGTAGCCGTTGAAATACAGAAAATCCGCGGCGTACTTGTTTTCTTTGTGATAATCGCGCGTTTCGTTCGTAAGATCTTCGTGGAGATCGTCGTCGGTAAAGAGGACGTAGCTGAAATTGTATTTCTCGCACATATCCCCGATTTCTTTCGACAGGATCGCCTCTTCGTCGTCGGTCAGAAGATCGGCGTCGTCGACGACGCGCGGGGGATTTTCCGCCGTGAAATTCGGGAACGGCCTCTCGGTCTTCCACCAGTACGGCACGTCAGCAAACACCGGCGCGGCGAGGGACACAATCATCACGGCGATGAAAATCACCGAAATAAGCGTTTTGGCGTTTCTTTTCATCTCGGTCACCTCAGCAGGAAATACAGAATCGTCCCGACAACGGCCGCGGCAGACGCCATGTGCAAGAGGAAATATCCGGTTTTCTTCTTTTTGTCAACGGGAAGCTCGCCGACTATCTTGCCGGTCTGTCCGTTCACCGCGAAACGGTATCTCTTTCCGCCGTAATAAACGTTTACGAGATATACGGGGAGAAGAACGTATTTGACCGATGCGTCGGTGACGCGCAGATCGCTCGAGCTCATATACATCGTCGTATAGAGACTGCTGCTGTTTGCGACGGCGCAGAGCTCTGTCTCGGCGCTCCTCTTCATCCTCGCCTCGGCGCGCGGGAGACTCGCGTCGGGATCATCGTCGAATCTGTCGGCGAGGAAGCCCGAGAGGTATCCCGAGCGGAAGTCGACGAGACCGCTGTAATCGTAAGGCTCGATGCTGTCCATCAGGTCGTCGTCCATTTTCTTGGAGCCGTCGACCGGCACTTTGTCAAATCCCATCGAGCCGTCGAGTCTGACGGCGAAATATCTCGTCTCGGTATAATCGTAATTGACGTCAGAATAGTGGCTGACCTGCGTCGCCTTCATCATGACGCTCCCCTCTATACCGGCGTCAAAGAGCCAGAAAGGAACGTAAACGCCCTGGACCTTGCTCAGTTTGTTGGTATCGAGGAAGTCCTTCGGGAGCAGCTTTTTACCCTTGAAATAGTTTCTTACCACGTCCTCGAGGCCTTTTTTATCTACCCTGAAAGGAATGACGGCGTTGGGTCTCAGTCCCCCCGTGAGGCGGTCGGTTATGATTATCTCGTTGTCGCAGTACGGGCAGTGGGTCGCCGAGGTCGTGGCTTCGGTCTCGATCTCCGCTCCGCACGATCTGCACACGTAGGTGACGGTGTTGTCGAGTTTGCCGTCGCCGCCGTTCAGTTCATCCTTGAACGTTGACCAGTTGAAGCCTTCCTGTCCCTCCCCGACGCTTCCGAGAAGTTCGACCGAGTCGACGGAGAAGGTGTTTCCGCACGAACCGCAGCTCAGATTGCCGTCCGTCGTGAAGACAAGAGGGCTGCCGCAAGCCGGACATTTATATGAACGGTTTTCCGACGAATACGTCGGTTCCCGTTCGGTACCGCCGTCATCGCTCATGAGGTTGGCGCCGCAGAACGCGCAGAAAAAAGACGTCGCATCCGTGTCTTTTTTGAGCGAAGCGCCGCAGTGCGGACACATCAAATCAATCAATCCCATTCGGTTTTACCTGCCTTGTTTTTCCCGCCGCTCCGGCGGACTCGCGTTTGTATTATTTTATCACATAACCCGCGAAATATCAACATCGAAATACCACAGGAGCGCCCCGGTGCGGCATTTTTTACTCGTTCTTTAAAAAAATCATCCTTCGGTAAAAAAACTGTTGCATTTTTTCCGCGGTCGTGGTATAATATAGCGTCATTGAACATGGAGATTGAGAGCAGCACCTGAAAAGCTGCTCTTGATTTTATGAAACGGAGGACACCATGGCGGGAAACATAGCCGAAAAGGTCGCCGATGCGATCAGATCGACGGTAGAATTGCTCGACTGCCGCATATGGGACGCGGAGTACGTCCGGGAAGGTTCGCGCAATATTCTGCGCATAACAATCGACCGTGACGACGGCATCGATATCGACAGATGCGAGGCGGTCCACAGAGCGATCGATCCGGTGATAGACGAGCTCGACCCTATCGACGAGCCGTATTACCTTGAGGTCTCGTCTCCCGGTATTGAGCGCGAACTGCGTACCGACGAGCACTTCGCATACGCCAAAGGGCAGAAAATCGACGTAAAGCTTTTTACCGCGATTGACGGAAAAAAGCACCTGACCGGCGTGCTGAACGGCGTCGAGGACGGAGAGAGCGGCAAAGAACTGCTTCTCGACGGGACGCGCATACCCATGAAACTCGTTTCAAAGTGCAACGTTCATTTCGACTTTGAAGATTTATAACGCAAAAAACATTTACCGAGGATTTCATCATGAACAGTGAATTTTTTGACGCCATTGCGATGCTCGAGGCGCAGAGAGGGATACCGAGAGACTATATGTACGCAAAAGTCGAGGCGGCTCTGCAGTCTGCCTGCAAACGCGACCGCGGCAGCGACGCGCTTTTCAGAGTGTCGATAAACCCCGAAAAGCAGGAAGTCAAGGTGTTCCGTCAGTATAACATAGTTGACGAGGTCACCCTTCCCCAGTCGGAGCTCACCCCCGCCGAGGCAAAGGAAAAGGGGCTGAAATATTTTGATCCTGACGACCCGAAAAAGCGTCATGCGAAAACTCCCGCGGTCGGCGACATTTTTGAGGAAGAAATAATTATCAAAAACCTCCGCCGTCTCGCCGCTACAAACGCCAAAATGGTTATCGTTCAGGGCATACGCGAGGCGGAGCGTTCGAACATAATCAAAGAGTACGAAAAAAAGACCGAGGAGATTATCACGGCGACGGTCGAGCGCGTTGACGAAGAAACCGGAAACGTGACGGTAAATACCGGGACGAGCATCGCCCGTATGCTTAAATCCGATCTGAACCCGAACGACGTGCTCCGTGCCGGCGACAGGATAAAGGTTTGCGTGACCGAGCTGCGCCGCGGCGCGACGTCCGGCCCTATCGTCACGCTTTCGCGCTCACATCCCGATTTCGTGCGCAGACTGTTCGAACTTGAGATCCCCGAGATCGCCGACGGCACCGTTGAGATAAAAGGAATAGCCCGCGAGGCCGGCTCGAGGACAAAGGTGGCTGTGATTTCAAACGACCAGATGGTCGATCCCATCGGCTCGTGCATCGGTCCGAGATCTTCGCGTATAAACGCGATCCTTTCCGAGCTTTCGGGTGAAAAAGTCGACCTCATCAGATACAGCGATGACGTCACCGAGTTCGTGTCCGCGGCGCTCGCGCCCGCGACCGTCAGGGACGTTTACGTGATTGACGAGCTTCCGGAAGGTCAGAAAGAAGGCTGGCGCTATACTACGAGGGCAATCGTCGACAGCGATCAGCTGTCGCTTGCGATCGGCGCGCTCGGGCAGAACGCGCGTCTTGCCGCCAAGCTGACCGGATGCAAAATCGATATCAAAACCAACGAGGGCGTGTATTGAGCGTGAACAACGTTAAAGTCAGAAAAATCCCTTTGAGGAGATGCGCGGGATGCGGGGAATCCTTCCCCAAAAGAGAGCTTATACGCATCGTGAGGACGCCAGAGGGCGTCGTGACCGCCGACGAGACCGGCAAAATGAACGGCCGCGGCGTTTACGTGTGCAGGAATTCCGTGTGCTTCTCCAAAATCAGGAAACAGAAGAAACTCGATAAAAGTCTTGAAACAAACGTGCCGGAAGAGGTTTACGAACAGATAGGCACGATCATTTCGGCGGAAGCCGGGAAAGCGCTCTGAATTGAGATCCGACAAGAAAGAAATCATCAACAACAATATCTCGGACGAAGAAAAAGCGAGAATAATCGCAGAACACAAAAAAAACGGCAGCGCGCTTTCGCTGATAGGTATCGCCGCCAAGGCGGGAAAGCTCGTCGGCGGAGTCGACCGGATATGCGACGAGGTCAGACGGCACGGGATACCGGGGAGCGACGCGTCGCGCAACGGCTCGGCGATAGTTCTCATATCGTCCGACGCGTCCGTGAACACCGAGAAAAGGTTGAAAAACGCCTGCCGCTATTACGGCATACGCGCCCTGAACACGGGATTTTCAACCGAAACGCTCGGAGCAAAAACCGGGCTCGGGAGCGCGGCGGCGGTTGCTATATTCGACCCCGGTCTCGTAAAAGGCATTTCGGATTTTTTCGTCGGTCAGGATTGAAAGCGAGGTAACGACAGATATGATAGACAATCAGAAATACAAGGTTAATACGCTGGCAAAAGATCTGTCCATTAAGAGCAAGGATCTTATCGAGTTGTGCGAAAAGCTCGGCCTTGCCGGCAAAAAGACTTCGTCGGCCATTGAAAACGACGAATACAGTCTTATCATAAATCGCATCACGTTCGGTAACCAGCTGAACAATTTTGACGACTATCTGAACGGCATTGCCCGCATATTCAAGGAAGAGGAAAAACCGGAGGCAAAGCCGGTCGAACCCGTCACCGATCAGAAACAGGAAACCGCTCCCGCCCCCGAAGAAAAAGCTCCCGAAAAGAGCGAAATTCAGAAACCTGCGGACGCCGCTGTCTAGGCCAAGGAAGAAGAGACGAAACCCGCGCGGACCGTCATTACCCCGGCTATGCCCAAATTCGAGGACAAAAAGATCGGGAACACACGCGAAAAGGCGGCCAACAGGTTCGAAAACAAACCGGATTTCAGTCAGCAGCAGAAGGGCGCCAAGAAGCCGGTAAAACAGGAAAAGAAAAACGTTCAGCAGCCGGCGCAGCAAAGGCCGGTGCATCTGCCTTCCGAGACGCGGACCGCGGTTTATACCGACACGAGCCGGATAGGAAAAACGAGAGTGGTCGATACCCACGCGGGGTCGGTCGATCTTTCCAAATATGACGAAAAACTCGACAGATACGATACCGAAAGCTCGCGAGGAGGTATGGACAGCCGTCAGAAGCAGGGCAAAAAACAGGTACAGACGCGTCAGGCGGCAAAGGGTCCGCAGAACGCCAAGAATCAGCCCCAGAAAGGGCGTCTCTCGCCGAAAGATCTCGCCGCAGAGCGAAAGAAACAGGCGGAGCTTGAAAAGGCGAGAAAACTTCAGCTCACGGTTTCCATCCCCGACGAGATAACGGTCGGCGAACTTGCGACCCGTCTCAAGGCGACGGCGTCCGAGGTCGTCAAAAAGCTCATGCTCCTCGGTATCATGGCGAGCGTCAACCAGACTGTCGATTTCGACACCGCTTATCTCGTTGCCGACGAACTCGGCGCAAAGGTAGTTCACGAAGTATCCGTTTCTATTGAGGAAAAACTTTTCGAGGAGGAAGCGGATTCGGACGAAAATCTCGTCACCCGCGCCCCCGTCGTCGTCGTTATGGGTCACGTCGACCACGGAAAGACGTCGATCCTCGACTCTATAAGAAAAACCAACGTCACGGCCGGCGAGGCCGGAGGCATTACACAGGCGATCGGCGCCTACCGCGTCATTTACGACGGCAAGCCGATAACCTTCCTCGACACGCCGGGACACGAGGCGTTCACTGCCATGAGGGCGCGCGGCGCAATGGCGACAGACATTGCGATACTCGTCGTCGCGGCCGACGACGGTATAATGCCGCAGACCGTCGAGGCGATAAACCACGCAAAAGCCGCCAACCTCGATATCGTCGTGGCCATAAATAAAATGGACAAGCCCGGCGCAAATCCCGAGGGGATCAAGCAGGAGCTCACGAAATACGATCTCATTCCCGAGGAATGGGGCGGAGACGTCATCTGCGTTCCCTGCTCCGCTCTGACCGGAAAAGGCATCGACAAGCTGCTTGAAAACCTGCTTATCGTTGCGGAAGTAAAGGAACTCAAGGCCAATCCGAACAAGCGCGCCAAGGGTATCGTCATCGAGGCGAAGCTCGACAAGGGCCGCGGTCCCGTCGCCACCGTTCTCGTACAGAACGGAACTCTCCGTTCGGGAGACACGGTCATTGCCGGCACGGCTGTCGGGCGCGTGAGAGCCATGCGTGACGACGCCGGAAGGACAGTCAGCGAGGCGGGTCCCTCGGTCCCCGTCGAAATCACCGGTCTCTCCGACGTTCCCACCTCCGGCGATGAGTTCAACGCCGTTGCCGACGAAAGAATGGCGCGCGAGCTCGCCGACAAGAGGCGTGAGAAGCAGCGCAACGAAATGCTGAACGCCGGCTCCAAGGTTTCGCTCGACGACCTCTTTGCCCAGATAAACGAGGGCGCAAAAGAGCTCAAAATCGTTGTCAAGGCCGACGTCGTGGGTTCGGCAGAGGCCGTCAAGCAGTCGCTTGAAAAGCTCTCGACCCCCGAGGTCAAGGTTAAAGTCATCCACAGCGCCGTCGGCGGTATCATAGAGGGCGACGTAATGCTCGCCTCGGCCTCCAACGCGATAATAGTCGGATTCAACGTCCGCCCGGACAGACAGGCGCTCGACGCCGCCGAAAGGCAGAAGGTAGATATCCGCACTTACAGGATCATATACGAGTGCATCGACGAGATCGAAGCGGCCATGAAGGGTATGCTTGCTCCCGTTTACAAAGAGCAGCTCCTCGGCCACGCGGACGTCAGGCAGACGATACACGTTCCCAGCGTCGGAACGATCGCCGGCTGCTACGTCACGGACGGCAAAATCTCCCGCAAGGGGCTCGTCCGCGTTCTCCGCGACTCGGTAGTCATTTTCGACGACAAGATCAGTTCTCTCCGCAGATTCAAGGACGACGTTAAAGAGGTCGCTTCGGGATACGAATGCGGCGTGGGACTTGAAAAGTTCAACGATATCAAAGAGGGCGACGTCCTTGAGATCTACGAAATGGTCGAACAGGAATCCTGACTCATATGAAAACCGACGGTTTTCTTCCCGTTGACCGCCTCGAGGCGTCGGCGCAAGGCATAGGGCAGCCGGATTTTGTCTATGTGACGGGGGACGCGTATGTCGATCACCCGAGCTTCGGCCCGGCGATCATATCGCGTGTTCTCGTTGACCGCGGATTCACGGTCGTGATGCTGCCTCAGCCGGATTTCAGGAGCGCCGAACCCTTCATGGAATACGGTAAACCGCGCCTCGGATTTCTCGTTTCCGGCGGAAACATCGATTCGATGGTTGCTCACTACACCGTATCCAAAAGAAAAAGAACGTACGACTACTATTCTCCCGGAGGCAGGACCGGGCTGAGACCCGACCGAGCCACGATCGTTTACTGCAACAGGATACGCGAAGCATACGGGGATATACCGATAATCATCGGAGGTCTCGAGGCTTCGCTGAGACGTTTTGCGCACTACGATTACTGGGAAGACAGGATCAGGCGCTCGATACTTATCGATTCGCGCGCGGATATCCTGTCGTACGGTATGGGCGAAAAGTCGGTTCTTGCGATCGCCGAACTCCTTAAAAAAGGCGTCCCGGTCAAAAAGATCCGCGACGTCCGCGGGACGTGCTACGTTTGCGGCAAGGAAGACAAAGTCGGATACGAGATCGCCGGCAGTTTTGATTTCAACGACATAAAAAACGACAGAAAAAAATACGCCGAAGCGTACAGAGTTCAGTACCTCAATCAGGATTCCGTGACGGGAAAAGCGATAACCGAGCTTTACGACTCGAAAATGCTCGTACAAAACCCTCCGATGCCTCCGCTTGAGCGCGACGAGCTCGACCGTGTATACGCCCTTCCCTTCATGCGGACGTATCACCCCGTTTATGAAAAATCCGGCGGTGTCCCGGGGATCGAGGAAGTCAAGTTTTCGATCGCCCACAACCGCGGATGTTTCGGCGGATGCAATTTCTGCGCCATAACATTTCATCAGGGACGCTCGGTGCGCTCGCGCAGCATTGAATCGTGCGTAAGAGAAGCCGAAATTATCGCGTCGTCCCCTGATTTCAAGGGATATATTCACGACGTCGGCGGCCCGACGGCGGATTTCCGCTTTCCGTCGTGCGAAAAACAGCTCACAAAAGGGGTATGTCTCGAAAGGCACTGCCTCGCGCCGGAGCCGTGCAAGGCGCTGAAGATCGATCACAAAGAGTATGCCGAACTGCTCGACCGCGTCAGCCGCGTAAAGGGAGTAAAAAAAGTTTTCGTAAGGTCCGGAATAAGGTACGATTACGTCCTCGCGGACAGCGACAGAACGTTCTTCAAAAAGCTCGTTTCGGATCACGTGAGCGGCCAGCTTAAGGTCGCTCCCGAGCACGTATGCGACGGCGTTCTCGCCGCTATGGGAAAGCCGCGGTTCGAAAAATACGAAAAGTTCAGAAAACTGTTTTTTGAGTATTCCGCCGAGGCGGGAAAAGAACAGTATATCGTCCCATATCTTATGTCATCCCATCCCGGGAGCACGCTCTCCGACGCGATTGAGCTGGCATTGTATCTCAAAAGAAACGGTATGCACCCGGAGCAGGTACAGGATTTTTATCCGACGCCCGGAACCGTTTCGACCGTCATGTACTATACCGGGATAGACCCGCTTACCGAAAAATCGGTTTACTGCGCCAACGACCGGGAAGAAAAAAGCATGCAGCGCGCCCTGCTCCAGTTCGGGAATCCGAAAAACGCCCCGCTCATCAGAAAGGCGCTCGCGCTCTGTCACAGGGAAGATCTTATCGGCTACGGAAAGGAATGTCTCGTCGCGCCGGTAACGAATCGGTCTGTACAGAGCAACAACAAACAAAAAATCATTTCAAAGGCAAATAAAAACAAAGGAACGGGCGCAACGCCCCGCAAGAAAAAAAGGACAAAATGAAGTTCAGAGAATCGTTCAGAGGATACAACAAAGACGACGTCAATTCGTATATAGAGCAGATGAACATAAAGTTCTCCCGCCGTGAAGCGGAGCTCCTTGAATTGCTGAAGAACATTCCTCAACCGGAAACGGCGCCCGAAAGCACCGAAAACGGTTCCCTTTCGAGCGAAAACGAATCGCTCAGAGAGACCGTATCCCGTCTCGAGGCTGAGCTCCGCTCCGCGAAGGAAGACAATGATAAGCTCGCGTCCGAGCTCGATTCACTCAAAGCCGAAGCCGGCAACGCCGAAAGCGACGAAGTGACGAGCGAACGCCTCGGAAACATTCTGCTCATTGCCAACGAAAACGCGGAAAAGATAGTCCGCGAGGCAAAGGCGGAGGCGTCGCGCATTATTTCTGAGGCAAATCTCAAGGCCTCGTCCATCGAATACGAGGTCGCTGTGGAAAAGAAGCGCACCACCGAGGAATTCGGCAAGTGCATAACCGCCCTCTCAAAAGAATACCTCGCCGAGTGCACGGAAATCGTCGCCGAAACCTCCGTGCGTATCAACGAGTCCGCGGAGCGCCTCAAGGCGGAAGCGGAAAAGCTCTCCGCCGTCTGACGATGCCGTTTGAAAAGATATAAAAAGTCTCCCGGTTTTTTCGGGAGACTTTTTTGTGTTCCTGAAGGCCTCATTCGGCGAGTGCGCCGGGGGCGTACAACTCCGCGAGGCCGCCGTGAGAGGTCTCGCGGTATTTTTCGTTCATATCCCTGCCGGTGCGGTACATGGTGGCGATGACCTCGTCGAGCGATATCTTCCGCGTCGTATAGAGAAAACGCGAAAGATTGACCGAGCTTATCGCGCGCATCGCGGCGACGGCGTTCCGCTCTATACACGGGATCTGCACAAGACCGCATACGGGGTCGCACGTCAGTCCGAGGTTGTGCTCCATGGCGATCTCGGCGGCGTACTCTATCTGCGCCACGTTGAGCCCGTAAAGGGCGGCAAGGCCGCCCGCGGTCATGGAGCATGCGCTTCCGATCTCCGCCTGACATCCGCATTCCGCGCCGGAAATGCTCGCGTTTGTACGGATAACGTTCCCGATCAGCCCGGCCACGGCTATCGCGTCAAGGATCTCCTCCTCGGGAAAGCCGCGATCCTCCTGCATATAATAAAGCACGGCCGGCAGAACTCCGCAGCTGCCGCAGGTGGGCGCCGTAACGACAAGATGCTCGTCGGCGTTTTCCTCGCTGACGGCGTAAGCGTACGCCGCGATAAGTCGGTTCATGGTCACGTCGGCGCTCTCGTTATAGCACCTTTTCTCATAAAGGAGCTTTGCCTTTCGCGAAAGTTTAAGCGACCCGGGGAGCGTCCCTTCTGTTCTAAGGCCGCGCTCTACCGAGGCGCGCATGGCCGCCCACGTCCTGCCGAGATATTCTCTGAAAGAATCGCCTTCCGTTTCGTTTATAAACCGGATGAGACCGATATTCCTGTCGCGGCAGAAATCGATTATTTCGGTGAAATTTTTCTGAGAATAAACCTCGGGATCCTCTTCACCTTCCTCGCCTTCCACGAGGAACGAGCCGCCACCGACGCTGAATATCCTGTGCTCCGCAACGGGTTTGCCGTTTTTCATCGCCGTAAAAAGCATGGTATTCGGATGAGGCAGGTCGGCCGTGTCCCTGTCAAGAACCACCACCGCACCCGGGAGCGCTCCGCGTATCGCCTTTACGGTGCCGTGCCCCTCGCCGGTAAAGGCAAGGGAGCCGTAGAGCGTGACCCGGTATGCGTCCGCGTCCGGATGCCGCGCGCCGAAATATTTCGCAGCTCGATAAGGCCCGACCGTGTGTGAACTCGACGGCCCGTTGCCGATCTTATATACGCTCCTGATGCTCTGCATCGCGCTGACCTCCGCCTCTTTTTTTCATGCTATACGGTAAAATACGAAAATCCCGATTTATTGAAAAAGCCGTCTTTTTGACGGCTTTTCATGGCAGGGGCACAAAGAATCGAACTCTGGACACACGGTTTTGGAGACCGTTGCTCTACCTGCTGAGCTATACCCCTATGTCGGACGGCGTATATTATACCACGGAAAAGGCGTTTTTGCAATACCGTTAAAAAAATTTTTGTTGCCTATTTACAAACCGATGAAGCCGTGGTATAATATTGCCGATTGATTTAGAGGCGCGATTTTTATAAGTAACTGCGGTGTTCAAGGAGCTGACCGTTGCCGCAGCCAAAGGAGAAATCGCCGAAAGCGGGACGTCGCATCCCCCGCTTGGTCATCGGGATAATATCTCCCTGACTGTCGCGTTCGCGGAGAGCTAAGATCGATTGTTTTTTTGCGTTTGCAGATAAACTTTGCTTTTCTCCGGAGCGTACGACGCCCCAGTATCTTTTTTAAGGAGAAAAGAAAATGACGATTAACCCTGTTTTCAAAGGCGCCGCAACAGCGCTCATAACCCCCTTTTCGGGAGACGGCATCGACTATGACGCTCTCGGGAAACTCATCGACTGGCAGATAGAAAAAGGAATCGACGGCCTCGTGATAGCGGGGACGACCGGCGAGGGCTCGACACTTACGGACGAGGAACACAGACAGGTCTTATCTTTTTCGGCCGAGCGCGCCGCAGGACGCGTGCCGATGATCGCCGGTACCGGCTCCAACGATACCGCATATGCGATAGATCTGACAAAAGCCGCGTGCTCGTACGGATATGACGCTATGCTTATCGTCACGCCGTATTATAACAAAGCGACGCAGAACGGACTCGTTAAGATGTTTGAAACCATCGCCGACGCGTCGGACAAGCCGCTTATACTTTATAACGTTCCGTCAAGGACCGGCGTGAACATTGAGCCGAATACTTATCTGAAACTTGCGTCTCATCCAAACATTCGCGGCATCAAGGAAGCGGGAGGCAACATCTCGAAAATCGTCGAGACGGCTTCTCTCGTCGGCGACAAGCTCGATATCTACTCAGGAAACGACGACCAGATCGTCCCGATCCTCTCGATGGGAGGCAGCGGCGTCATCTCAGTTCTTTCGAACCTAATGCCGTACGAAACGTCAAAAATATGCCACGATTTCTTTGACGGCAAGATCAGGGAAAGCGCCGAGGCGCAGATGAAATATCTTCCCCTGATAAACGCCCTGTTCTGTGAGGTGAACCCGATACCGGTCAAGGCGGCGATGGCAAAAATGGGGTTTGGCGAAAACTCCCTCCGTCTGCCTCTTACCTGCATCGAGGAGGAGCACGGAGCTGTGCTTTACAAACTCATGAGGGACTGCGGGCTGATATGATAAAAGTAATTATAAACGGAATTTGCGGCAGGATGGGACGCGAGATACTGCGCCTCGCCGGTGAATCCGACGATATCGGCGTGGTTTACGGCGTCGACACCGGCGACCCGAAGGGGCTCGAAATACCGGTCTCGGACAGCTTTAACGGCGCCCCGGGATGCGACTGTGTGGTTGACTTTTCGTTTCACACGGCGACCTCCTGCGCGCTTGACTACGCATTGAAAAACCGCGTTCCGATCGTTATCGGGACGACGGGCCACGACGAACCGGAAAAGGCAAAAATAAAAGAGGCGGCAAAGACCATACCGGTTTTTTACGCTTCAAACTATTCGATCGGCATCGCCCTGCTCGCCGAGCTGGCAAAAAGAACGGCCGCGTCCCTGCCGGGCGCCGAGATAGAGATAGTCGAAACGCATCACGACAGAAAAGCCGACGCGCCTAGCGGCACCGCAGTATCCCTCGCCGAGGCGATAAGGGAAACCAGACCGGAGATGTTCGTAAAATCTGGCCGCTCCGGTTTCGGCGCAAGAGACAAAAACGAAATCGGTATTAACTCCGTCAGGATAGGAAACGTTGTCGGAAAACACGAGATAATTATTTCAACTCCGAGCCAGACCCTCACGCTGACGCACGAGGCGCACTCCCGCGCGGTATTCGCCGAGGGGGCGCTCGTCGCCGTGAGATTTATCACTGGCGGCATGGGACCCGGAGTTTACGGTATGAGCGATATGCTCGGAAAGGCGGAAACTGTATGAAAATCGCGATATTCGGATACGGCAACATCGCTCGCGGAGTTGAGTCCGCGGTAAAGCAGAACGACGACGTCACGCTCTACGGCGTCTTCACAAGACGCGACCCCGAAACCGTAAAAACCGTGTCTGGTGCAAAAGTATTCCCCGCATCGGAAATAATCTCTCACAAGGGAAAGTTCGACGTTCTCGTCGTTTGCGGAGGAAGCGCGACCGACCTGCCCGTGCTTTCGCCGAAGCTTGCGCGGGATTTCAACATCGTCGACAGTTTTGACACACACCCGAAGATACCGTCGTTTTTCGCCGCCGTGGATGAATCCGCGGCAGAGGGCGGAAACGTCGCCGTCATTTCGGGAGGATGGGATCCCGGGCTGTTTTCGCTCAACCGTCTGTACTCCTCGGCCGTATTGCCCGACGGAAAAGATTACACATTCTGGGGCAGAGGCGTAAGCCAGGGCCACTCGGATGCTATAAGACACGTTGACGGCGTCGCCGACGCGAGGCAGTACACCGTCCCGATAGAGGAAGCGGTCAACTCCGTCCGCTCGGGCAATTGTCCCGAGCTCAAAACGTCGGAAAAACACCGCCGCGAATGCTACGTCGTGCTTAAAGACGGCGCGGATTCGAAAAAAGTCGAGGCAGCCATAAAAAGCATGCCCGATTATTTCGCCGACTATGACACTACGGTTCACTTTATCTCCGCCGAGGAGCTGAAGGAAAAGCATTCCTGTCTCCCTCACGGCGGATTCGTCATCAGGACCGGAAAGACGGGATTCAATCTCGAAAACACTCATACCGTCGAATACAGTCTGAAACTCGATTCAAACCCCGAGTTCACGGGCAGCGTGCTCGTGGCCCTCGCAAGGGCCGCCGACAGGATGTCGAAGCGGGGCGAGACCGGATGCCGTACTATATTCGACATCCCTCCGGCTTTTCTCTCTCCTCTCACACCCGAAGAACAGAGGGCAAAATATCTGTAAGCCATTTCTGAAAATGAATGAAAAAATGATTTCTGACAATATAGGCGTCGACGAAAACGGCGTTCTCACTTTTTCAGGCGTCGGGGCGGATATTCTCGCCTCGCAGTACGGAACTCCTCTCTATCTTATCGATGAGCAAAGAGTAAAGGACAGATGCCGCGAATATCTCGACGCGTTTTCTGAGAATTTCGGAGAGAACGGCGGACTTCCCTTCTACGCGTGCAAGGCAAACTGCTTCACCGGGCTGCTTTCGATAATTACAGGGGAAGGCCTCGGCCTCGACGTTGTTTCGCGCGGAGAGATGTTTACGGCCATCTCGGCGGGCGTTCCGATGGAACGCGTGCTGTTTCACGGCAACGCGAAAACCGACCGCGACATAGAGTTTGCGCTGAAAAACGGCGTCGGGTACATTGTCGTCGACAACGCGGAGGAGCTCGACGCTATCGGCAGAATATCCCGCGATCTCGGCAGAACCGAAAAAACAAAAATACTCATTCGCGTCACCCCGGGGATCGATCCGCACACCTATGAAGCCGTAAATACCGGCATGGTGGACTCAAAGTTCGGCTCGGCAATAGAGACCGGCGCGGCTTTTGAGATCACAAAGGCGGCGCTCGGGTCGGATTCGGTTACGCTCGTCGGATTTCACTGTCACGTCGGATCTCAGGTCCTCGACGAGGACGTGCACCAGCGCGCGGCTCGCGTCATGATCGATTTTATCGCGGACGTAAAAGCGCGTTTCGGATTCGAAGCCGAAATACTTGATATCGGCGGCGGCATCGGAATACGCTACGTCGATTCCGATTCCCCGGTCACGATAAAAAGCGCAGTCGGAAGGATCGCCGCAGCGCTTAAAAGCGCATCGGCGGCGCGCAATATCAGACTGCCGTACATAATCATGGAGCCCGGCAGGAGCATCGTCGCGGACGCCGGCATGACGCTCTACACCGTCTCATCCGTTAAAAAAATTCCGGGATACCGCAATTACGTTGCCATCGACGGCGGCATGACCGACAATCCGCGATATGCGCTTTACAGGTCAAAATACACCTGTTATCCCGCGTCGGATATGTCGTCTCCGCGCGATATGACCTGCACGGTCGCCGGATGCTGCTGTGAAAGCGGAGACATCGTTCAAACGGACGTACCGATGCCGGCAGGAATAAAACGCGGCGACCTCGTCGCCGTCGCCTGCACCGGAGCGTACAACTACTCCATGTCATCCGGATACAACAGGGTTTTGAGACCTCCCGTAGTCATTATAAAAGACGGCGCGGGGCGGGTCGCAGTTGCCCGCGAAACGCTTGACGACATAGTTTCTCATGACGTAAAATAACAGCACGACACCCGGGGCCTTTTCGGTCAACCCGGGTGTTGTTGACTTTGCAGGCGCGCTGATGTATAATAGTCTCCGGTAATTTGTACCGTGAAATGGAGATTGTTCAAAATGGTAAAGGACTATATTATCAGAAACGAGGAGCCGAAGGACCGCGGCGAAGTTGAGAATCTGATCAGAGAATCCTTCTGGAACGTATACCGTCCGGGCTGCAGCGAACATTACGTCATCCACGTCCTTCGCGACGACCCTGCTTTCGTCAGGGAGCTTGACTTTGTTATGGAAAAAGACGGACGGCTGATCGGGCAGAATATGTTCATGAAGACAGTCATAGACTCGGACGGCGGCGGAACGGTGCCCGTTCTGACTATGGGACCGATATGCATAGCTCCGGATCTCAAAAGAAAGGGATACGGTAAAGCGCTGCTTGACTTTTCTCTCGAAAAGGCGACTGCGCTCGGCTACGGAGCCGTGCTTTTCGAAGGAAACATCGGTTTCTACGGAAAATGCGGATTTGACTACGCGTCGCGTTTCGGCATAAGATACCACGATCTTCCGGATGACGCAGATTCATCGTTCTTCCTCTGCAAAGAGCTGATACCCGGATATCTCGACAAAGTAACGGGGATTTACCGCACACCGCAGGGATATTACGTCAGTGACGACGACGTCGAAGAGTTTGACAAAGCGTTCCCTCCAAAGGAAAAGCTCAGACTTCCGGGGCAGATATTCTGAAAGCCGAAGGAGCTGAATAAATGATAGTCGGTTCTGTCACCTTGCTCGCAGTCGGGCTGCTGTGCGTCGTTATCGGAGCGAATATCGGTATAAAGAAAAACATCTCCCTGATACACGACTACCACCGCAGAAACGTCAAAGAATCGGATTTACCCGCGTATTGCCGGCTCATCGGCATCGGCCTGATAATAATCGGCGTCGGGATGTGTCTGTCCGGGGTGCTGATACTGACGTATTTGCCGCTTTGGTGGATTCCCCTGCCTGTCGGAGCGGCGATCGGACTTTATTTCATTTTCAAAGCTCAGAAAAAGTATAACGGTTCGGTTTTCAGCTGAACAAACAAAAAAGGCGAAGAAGCGCGACGGCTTCTCCGCTTTTTATTCGATTACAAGGTCTATACCGTCAATCTCGGCAAGCCGGTACGGATCGGAAAGAACGCGCAGTGGAATCCTTGCTTTCGCTCCGCATACCGGACAGGTCAGGACGGCGTCGTCACCTTCCGAGTCTATAAGAGGGTCGGCACAGATACCGCACAGGCACTGTATCGTTCCCTCCTCTGTCAGGGTCTTTATAAGATAATTGAGCGACGTGAGATCCTCCGGGCTTATACCCGGTCTGCTCTCTTCCGACGAAAACCGCGCCTCAAAAAAGTTCTCGGGAGTCTCGAATCCGGCGTCCTCGACCGCTTCCCTGAATCTTGCGTCTGTAGAAGCGGCAGCAGCCGTTACCCCGTCCCTGCTCCCGGCAAAGCAGATGCCGAGCCCCGTCATCGGGCAGTTCATAACGACTGTACCCCCGAAATCGGTTTCGGACGACACCTCGTATTTATGAGTTTCACCGCATATAAAACAGGGGACGGAAAAAGCGAAAACGCCGTTCTTTTTGTTAATCCTCAGCGGGATCTCCTTTGATTTGTCGCGGCATCCGCATCTGAGCGTAAACATGTCGCCGCTGAGCGAAAGAGCGCCGTCCGGACCCGACACCGTCCCGCCGCAGTTCGGGCATTTATACCCGACCGCCGTTGTTTTGTCAATCAGCTTCATTTCTGATCCTCCGTTCGGACGCGCCGAGACTGATTTCTCTTTCATACCCGTCGTTGAGCAGCGCGACGCAGCTGTCGAACAGTTCGCCGTCGTAAAGTATCTCGAGGATGAGCTTGTCGGCAGAAAGATCGACGTTTTCGAATACTATCCTGAAATGTCTGTACATAACGGCGTTTGCCGTAACAACGGCAACCGGGAGCGCCGTTTCGTTTTTATCGTCCGAAACGAGCCGGAACGAAAACTTTCCGGGGTCGGCCGATGGGACGGAGTTGACGTTAAAATACACGGCGATCTGAAGGCCGGAGGTCTCCTTCGTTGTGACGACTTTTGTCGCGTGGAACGGTTTTTCGAGTTCTGTTGTGTTATATACGTTGCGCTCGTAAACGTGCGGACGCCCCTCCGAGGCGTCGTACGCGGACTGAGTCATATAATAGTTTCTGACCGATGAAGGCCCTTTCTGCCAGATTACACGCAGGCAGAGCCAAAGAAACACGGCGACACAAGCGGATATAAAAATCCATTTTAATATCTTACCGAATATCCGTAGACCCTTCGGTACGTAATCGATCTGCTCGTTCATACTGCCACCGTTCAGATGTGAGTTATCGCGTCAAAAACCGACTTTACCGGTATAAGCTCGATGTTAAAATCCGACTGTTTCAGTTTTTTGTCCCCTACGTTGCGAGACGGAAGGATGATACTGGAAAAGCCCAGACGCTCCGCCTCCCTGACGCGCTGCTCTGCGTTTGTCACCGCCCTGCACTCTCCTGAAAGCCCTATCTCTCCGACGGCGACGAGCCCGTCGCTGAGCGGCCTGTCTTTAAGACACGAGATAAGGGAGAGCGCCGTCGGTAGGTCCGCCGCGGTATCTTCGAGCCGCAGGCCTCCTATAACGTTGACGTAGCAGTCGCAGGACGAAAATTTCAGCCCCAGTCTCTTCTCAAGCACGGCAAGAAGCATATAAAGTCTGTTATAATCTATACCGTTTGAAGTCCTTTTCGGGGCGGCGTAGACTGTCGGCGCGGTGAGCGCCTGGATCTCCGCGATTATAGGTCTCGTGCCCTCTATGACGCAAACGGCGCAGTTCCCCGATACGTTTTTGGGTCTTCCCGCGAGGAGCGCCTCCGACGGGTTGACAACCTCGACAAGACCGTGATCAGTCATCTCGAAAACGCCGATCTCGTTCGTCGGTCCGAAACGGTTTTTTTCCGCCCGGATTATTCTGTACGTTCCGTCCCGGTCGCCCTCAAAATGGAGGACGGTGTCCACCATGTGCTCGAGCACCTTTGGCCCCGCGATGCCTCCGTCTTTGTTCACGTGCCCGACGAGAACCACCGTGACGCCTTTGCTTTTTGCGTACGAAATAAACCTTCCTGCGGATTCTCTGACCTGGGTCACGCTGCCCGCCGAAGACTGCACACCGTCACAAACGACGGTCTGTATCGAGTCGACGATAAGCATACCGGGGGCGATTTTCTCCGCCTGCTCGATGACGTTCTCGACCTCGGTCTCCGTCTGTATGTAAAGTCCCTCGCATTTTACCGAGAGTCTGCGCGCGCGGAGCTTGAGCTGCCCGGGAGATTCCTCTCCCGAAACGTAAAGGATCTTCTCTCCCGGAGCCGCTATGCTGTCGCAAAGCTGCATGAGAAGCGTCGACTTCCCTATGCCGGGCTCGCCCGAGAGAAGAATAACTGAGCCGGATACGATGCCGCCGCCCAGTACTCTGTCGATCTCTCCGCACCCGCTCGTGCGCCGTGAAACGCTGTCCTCGTCAAGCTCCGAAAGCCTGACCGCGGGAGACTGGATACCTGAGTATCCGGAAAAGGACGCCGACTTTTTGTTCGCCGCCGGCCTCGTTTCCTCTACCTCCTCGGTAAAAGAAGACCACGCTCCGCAGGACGGGCATTTACCCATCCATTTTGATGATTTATATCCGCATTCGGTGCAGACGTAAAGAGTTTTAAGCGCCATTTTTTGTCCTCCGGACGCGATCCGCGCGCCGAATTTTTGCAAAATACACAACCGCGGCAGCGATTGCCGTCAGGACGGCCGCCGAAGTCACGGCGATCGCGAAGACAAGCAGATAGGTATATGACCTCGCTGAAACGCTGATCTTCTCCACGTCAAGACTCAGTCCCGTGTTTCCCGTACCGTTTCTTGCGAGGATAATCACCTCAAACGAGCCGTCCGCTGACGGATCGCAAAAGTTCCTGACCGAAAACGCGTAGTCATACCAGCCGTCGAAAACGCCTGAGGAATACTCGAGATACTTGTCGCCGTTTTTAAGAATTACGCAGATTTCCTTGTCTCCCGAGCCCTCGACCTTCATTCTGAATGAAAGGCATTCGGCGCCTTTTACCGCCGAAAAAGGGACGGAACCTTTGCACCCGAACCATTCGACCCCCTCGGCGCGTGAAGCGACTACGCGCAGGAATCTGACGCCCTTTTCGTCGCAAATACCGAGCTCGGAAGAATTGAACGACGGCAGAAATCCGTACAGATCCGACGAAAAATCAAGCACGGGAGCGGTGTTTTCGACAGGAGTCTGAGAAACGTAGAAACACTCTCTTATTCCGGAATACGAAACGGCGTCAGCCCCAAGGAGGGCCGCCCTGTACGAGGCCGCGTCGGGATCGCTCCTGTCAGCATACAAAAACGCTTTATAGACCTCTTTTGTCT
>JAFZCF010000057.1 GCA_017552165.1 Clostridia bacterium | reverse complement strand
TGGACCGTAAGAATATTTTCCCCGGGCGTCACAAATCCGGTTATGTCGAACGAGAAAGAGACGTAGCCGCCCTTATGAGTCCCTGCGGCCTTTCCGTTGACGAATACCGTCGTGAAATAGTCGCACGCGCCGAAATGAAGCACGATCCTTCCGTCAAGGTCTGCCTCGGAGAGAACGAAAGTCCTTCTGTACCAGACCGAGGACATAAAATCGGTATCCGCAATGCCGGAAAGCGTGCTCTGCGGGCAGAAAGGAACGTTGATTTTTAAGGGAAAAACGTGATTTTTGTCTTCAAATCCCCTTTCCGAACCGCTGTTTCCGCTGTCTTTTTCAAATTCCCAAACGCCGTTAAGGTTCAGCCAGTTGTCGCGTCTGAACTGTGGCTTCGGATGTTCTTGTCTTGGAATCATGGTGCCGCACCTCCGTTTTTTACGGGATAATTATACCACATGTCGCGTGCGTTTGCAACGGATTCCGCCGGTGTTTCGGACATAAAAAATCCGCCCGGCTTTCGTCGGACGGAGAGTGGCTGGGGTGGCGCGACTCGAACGCACGATCCAAGAGTCAAAGTCTTGTGCCTTAACCGACTTGGCCACACCCCATCACAGCGCGGGAATTATATCATAACCTGCCTTTATTGTCAACACCGCGCCGGGCAGTACAGACAAACTTTTTGAAACCGGAAGGGTTTACAAAACAAAGTAAATGTGATATAATAACATAGAGTAAAAGCCAAAAGAACGGAGACTGTTATGACTGACGGGCTGAAATACAAACGCATTCTTCTGAAAATATCGGGAGAGGCACTTTCCGGAGATAAAACAGACGGGATAATAGATTATGATCTTCTTGGCAGGATATGTTCATCCATAGCAAAATGCCGTGATATGGGCGCCGAGATCGCCATCGTCGTCGGCGCGGGCAATATATGGCGCGGCCGTATGGGGGCAGAAATGAACAGGACGCGCGCGGATCATATGGGTATGATCGCCACCGTTATCAACGCCCTCGCGATCGAGGACACTTTCCTCGGAATGGGAGTGCCCTGCCGCGTCATGACCGCGTACGCAATGCACGAGGTCGCCGAGCCGTATATAAGGGACAAAGCGGTGAGACACCTTGAAAAAGGGAAGATTGTCGTATTCGGCTGCGGAACGGGCTGTCCGTTCTTCTCGACAGACACGGCGGCGATGCTGCGCGCGGCTGAAATATGCGCCGACGCGGTCCTCATGGCAAAAAACATCGACGGTGTGTATACAGCCGACCCGAAAAAGGACCCTAACGCCGTGAAGCTCGATTCTCTGACGTATTCGGATATTCTCGAAAAGGATCTCAAGGTAATAGATTCCACGGCGGCGTCCTTCGGCAGGGAAAACAAAATGCTGCTGCACATTTTCGGGATAAACGATCCGGAAAATCTGATTCGCGCGGTCCGCGGGGAAAGCATCGGAACAATAATCAACTGAAATAAAACGGGAGAAAGGATACGAGAATGAAATTCAACACATCAGAGTTCGAGGAAAAAATGAAAAAGAGCATCGCTTCGTATGAAAGCGAGCTCGGTACGGTACGTGTGGGCAGGGCAAGCGCCGCCGTTCTTGACAAGATCACGGTGGAGTATTACGGCTCCCCCGCTCCCATCAACACGCTTGCGCAGATCACGACGCCCGACGCGCGCACTCTGGCTATTCAGCCGTGGGACGCGTCTACGCTCAAATCCATCGAAAGGGCGATACTGGCTTCTGATCTCGGCATAACGCCCCAGAATGACGGCAAAGTCATACGGCTGGCCTTCCCTATGCTTACCGAGGAGCGCCGTAAGGAGCTCTCGAAACAGGTCTCGAAAATGGGCGAGGGCGTAAAGGTAGCCATCAGGAACATAAGACGCGACGCCGTCGAAAAGGCAAAGGCGATGCAGAAAAAATCCGAGCTCACCGAGGACGACGAGAAGGTCGCCGAAAAAGACATACAGACCCTCACCGACAAGTATATCAAAAAGGTCGACGAGGTCACCGAGAAAAAGCAAAAGGATATAATGTCCATCTGATTCCAGCGGGACGGCGTCGCCGTCCCGTTATCTTGATATGAGTACAGCTGATAACAAACCGGATATTTTCAATATCAGGCACATTGCCTTCATAATGGACGGCAACGGCAGATGGGCTAAAAAGCGCGGGATGCCGCGATCGTTCGGGCACGCAGCCGGAGCTTCGGTTTTCAAAAAAATCGTCGAATACTGCGGAGACATCGGTATAAAGACGGTCACGGTATACGCTTTTTCGACTGAAAACTGGAAAAGACCTCAGGATGAAATCAACGCGATAATAAAACTTCTCGGAGACTATATCGGGTATGCCGAGAACACATGCCACAAAAGAGATATTTCAATGAGGTTTCTCGGCTCAAAGAACCCGTTCCCGAAAGATCTTGTCGCGCGTATGGATGACCTTGAGAAGAACACGTCGTCATACTCGAGAAGACTGAACGTTGCCCTCAATTACGGCGGGCGTGACGATATAGTTCACGCTGTCAACAGTCTTATTTCCAGAGGGTACACGTCTGTAACCGAAGACGACATTTCTTCCGAGCTGTACACATCCGGTTCACCCGACCCCGACCTGATAGTGCGTACCGGGTGCGAAAAGAGACTGTCGAATTTTCTGCTCTGGGAGTGCGCGTACTCCGAGCTTATATTCTCAGATATACTCTGGCCGGACGTCAGCGAAAAAACGGTCAATGAATTTATTGCGGAATACGGCAGGAGAAAAAGGCGCTTCGGCGGACTTGGGGAGGAATGAAAAATGCTTAAAAGAATAATAACCGCGGCCGTTATGACGGTTGTTCTTCTTCCCGTGCTTATTTTTTCCGGGACGCCCGCTTTGCCTGCGCTCTGCGCGTTTCTTTCGTGCATAGCGTCGTTCGAGATTCTTCGGTGCCTGGGACTGAACGGAAGGATATCGCTCCTTATAGTGAACGTTCTCATTTCCGCATCCGCACCGTTCGCCGCATATTTCGGCTTGGATTTTGTTCTGATTTTCCTGATTTACGCCCTGATGTTCGCCGCCGACACAATGATATCGCTGTTTTCGCACGGCGAAGCAGACGTTTCATCGGCATGCACAGTGTACGCAGTGACGGCATATTCGTCATTCGGTTTCACATCGCTCGTCTTTCTGAGGCAGTTTGACAACGGCGTGTTCCTCGTATTGCTCCCGTTCATAATATCATGGATGACGGACACTTTCGCTTATTTCTGCGGTCTCGCATTGGGAAAGCACAAACTCATTCCCGACGTTTCTCCGAAAAAGACCGTCGAAGGGGCGATAGGCGGAACACTTTGTTCGACGGGAATAACTGTCGGATCGTTTTTCATTTATTACGCATTTTCCGGGATTTATCCTAACGTCATACCGGTGATCGTCGTATCGCTTTTCGCGAGCGCGCTCTCGCAGTGCGGAGATCTCATAATGTCACTTGTCAAAAGAAAATACGGGATAAAGGATTACGGGAAGCTCTTTCCGGGACACGGGGGAGTGCTGGATCGCTTTGACAGCGTAATAATGGTTTCGTCATTTCTGTTTCTTTTTGAAACCGTAAACGCGTACGTTCCCGTAATCGGTTTGTTCGTACAGGGAGGCGGCGTATGACAGAAAGCGTTGCGGTGCTCGGCTCTACGGGGTCGATAGGCGTTCAGACGCTTGATATATGCAGAAAACTGAATATCAGGGTCGACGCTCTTTCCGCCGGAGGCAACACGGATATTCTCGAAAAACAGATACGCGAATTCCGGCCTTCGTTCTGCGGCGTTGCCGATGAAAAAAAGGGAAGAGAACTCTCTGTGTCTGTTTCCGATACGGGCACGAAGGTAATATACGGCGAGAGGGCAGCCCGCGAAATCGCGTCGCTGTCGTCTGCCGATACTGTTGTTAACGCAATTTCAGGAGTAGCCGGTCTTGTCCCGACGCTTTCGGTCATACGTTCGGGCAAGCGCCGCATTGCGCTCGCAAACAAAGAATCTCTCGTTACGTGCGGAGAGCTCGTGATGAAAGAGGCAAAGCGCCGCGACGTTGAAATAATACCCGTCGATTCCGAGCATTCCGCCATATTTCAATGCGTTGACGGCCGTGAGAAATATCTAGACAGACTGATCATCACCGC
>JAFZCF010000056.1 GCA_017552165.1 Clostridia bacterium | reverse complement strand
CAGAGCCGCCTCGGCGAGCACGGCGGACTCCCCGGTCAGCATCACGGCGTCCGGCACTTTGCCGTAAGCCGCGCGCCCCGCCACGAGAAAATCGCGGCCGAGGAGCTTCACGTATTTAACTCCGTTGATGAATTTCACGTCAGTATTTGCTTATCGGGAGCGAATCGTCGTCCGCCCCTTTTCTTATCGCCTTTACGGTCATCGTGTACGAATACTCGGGAGACACCTTTACGGTGACGACGTCCCCGACCTTCTTCCCGAGGAGCGCCTTTCCCATCGGCGACTCCTTGGAGATGCAGTTTTTCGTGACGTCGTTCCTCAGGGTCGTGACTATCCTCACGGTGCCGTCCTCCTCGTCCTCGTTGTACCGCACGTCGACCTCGTCAAAGAGCCCGACCTCGTCGGTCTTGGAGTCGATTTTGATGACGACGGCGCTCTTTATCATCTCTTCGAGATAGGCGATCCGCGTCTCGTTTGCGCGGAACTCGCGCCTCGCGCTGTGATATCCGTCGTTTTCGCTGAGATCGCCCTGTTCCTTCGCCGCCTTGACCATCGCCCTGAGTTTCGGGGCGATCTCGTTTTTGCGGTATTCGATCTCCTCGCGCATCTTTTTTATATCAATTTCGGTAAGCTCGTCTCTCATGTTCCTGTACCTATCTTCCCTTGAAGGCGCCGATTATCGCCGCGACGATAACGACGCCGATGATCACCATCGCAACGGGGTAAAGCTTGGCGAAGACCGCCACGTCGGCTATCCTGTCGGCAAAAAAGCTCCCGAATCCGGCAAATCCGCCGGAGACGTTGCTTATCACGACGAGCGCGACGACCGCGAGGACGACGACGAGCGCGATTATCGCGCAGCCGCGTCCGGCTCCTCCGTTTTTATCGGCCATTTCCGTCTATCGCGGCCAGCATCTCGCCAAACCGCTCCTCCATCTCGCTCACGAGCCGGAACTGCGTGCGGCACCTGTCGAGGTTCTGCCCCTCGCGGCTGACTGAGAAATACGTGTCGCCGTTCAGGTAGTCCGTCAGGAACCTCATCCCGCATTCGAGCGTCAGGAGCCGGCAGGAGAACGGGAGCAGCCCGATCTCCCTCTGACTGAGATCCTTTCCGCATTCGGCGAGGAACCCGTCGGCAAAGGCCTTGTAGTTCTCCATGCTGAAATGCATCTTCGTCAGGTCCCGCTCGTCCTCGTCGGCCGTCGCCGCGCAGAATCTCACGGCGTCGCCGAAATCGTAGTGCACGAGGCCGGGCATGACGGTGTCGAGGTCGATCATGCAGAGCGGCTCGCCCGTTTCGGCGTCGAAAAGCACGTTGTTGAGCTTGGTGTCGTTATGGGTTATCCTGAGCGGGAGCTCGCCCTTTTCGATGAGAGAGGTCAGAGCCGTCGTCTCGTCCTTTCTCGCCCTCACGAAGGCGATCTCGGGGCCTACGCCCGCCGCCCTTCCTGCGATATCGTCCGAGACGGCCTTTTCGAACGCCTCGTAGCGCTTACCCGTGTTGTGGAAATCGGGTATGGTCTCGACGAGCTTCGAGGGGTCGAGGTCGGAGACCCATTTCTGGAATTTCCCGACGGCCCTGCCGAGTGCGCCGGCGAGCTCGGGACGCTCCGCCCTGTCGTGCGATTCGGACTTGATGTATCTCATCGCCCTCCACACGCCGAGCTCGTTTTTCACGCAGTTGCCGCCGTCGTCTGTCGGGAGGATCGCCATCGTCGCGCGGTCGGGATCCTCGCCGCAGGCGATCGCCTTATCCCGGATGTGCTTCGTGACCTCCGCTATGTTCGACATCAGCCCCTCTGTGTTTTTGAACACCGCGGAGTTGACCCGCTGGATTATGAATTTCTCTCCCGTCTCCGAGATCACGAGATAAGTCTTGTTTATATGTCCGCTCCCGAAGGGCTCGGCGTATCTCATCCCGTCTATGTCCGGGAACCGGGGAACGACCTCCCCGAGCTCCCTCATGAGCGTTTCGTCACACATTCCGTGTTTCCTGCCTTTTTTCTTTCTGACCGCCGCCGGCTCTCCCCCGCAGCGCTGCCCGAGGGCGGCGGCGTGTTTTTTATAAAATTCTTCGTATTTCCCTTCGTCGAGCGCGTCGCGTATCTTCTGCATCAGCTCGTTGTAAAAATACAGATTGTGAAGGACGCAGAGCCGCATACCGAGCATCTCGTTCACCTTGAGGAGGTGGCGGATGTACGCCCTCGAATAGCTCCTGCATGCCGGGCAGCCGCAGGACTCGGATATCGGGCGCGGGTCCTCTCTGTACGCCTCGTTGAGTATCGTGAGCTTGCCTTCCCAGGTGAAGAGGTTGCCGTGGCGGGCGTTCCTGCTCGGCATCACGCAGTCGAAAAAGTCCACTCCGCGATATACCGCCTCGAGTATGTTGACCGGCGTGCCGACGCCCATGAGATATCTCGGCTTGTCTTTCGGGGCAAAGGGCTCTACCGCCTCGATTATCCCGTACATCTCCTCGGCCGTCTCGCCGACGGCGAGGCCGCCTATCGCGTACCCGTCGCACGGGACCTCGGAGATCCTTTTCATGTGATCTATGCGGAGATCGGGGTAGGTGCAGCCCTGATTTATGCCGAATAGCATCTGCGAGCGGTTTATCGTGTCCTCGAGGCCGTTCAGCCGGTCGAGCTCCGCCCTCGAGCGGACGAGCCAGCGATAGGTCCTCTCGCACGATTTCTTCGCGTAGCCGTATTCTGCGGGGTTTTCGACGCATTCGTCAAAGGCCATGGCTATCGTCGAGGCGAGGTTCGACTGTATCCTCATCGACTCCTCGGGGCCCATGAAGATACGCGCGCCGTCGATGTGCGAGCTGAAACTCACGCCCTCCTCGGTAATCTTCCTGAGCTTTGCCAGGGAAAAGACCTGAAATCCCCCCGAGTCGGTCAGCACCGGCCTGTCCCAGTTGAAGAACTTGTGTATCCCGCCGAGCCGCCTTATGAGGTCGTCGCCCGGCCTTATGTGGAGGTGATAGGTGTTCGAGAGCTCGACCTGACAGCCGATCTCCCTGAGGTCGTCCGTCGATACGCCGCCCCTTATCGCGGCGCTCGTCCCGACGTTCATGAACACCGGCGTCTCGACCGTCCCGTGAGGCGTTACGAAGCGTCCGCGCCTCGCTCTCCCCTCGGTCTTTAAGAGGGTGAAGCCGTATTTACTGTCTGTCATCCGAGATCTCTGTGCGCCTTTCTTATCCTGACAACGTCTCTCAGTACGCGGAACGTGTCTCTCACGGGGTTCACCTTGGAGCCCCTCTCTCTGTTGTGTATTATCTTCGCGGGATATTCCCCTACGCGGTAGCCGAGCTTGTCGGCCACTATGAGCATTTCGAGGTCAAAGGCGAAGCCGTCGACGGTGCATCTCGAAAAGACGTCGTTCGCCGCCGCGTTTCCGAGGCATTTGAGCCCGCACTGCGAGTCCGTGTACCTGAACCCCGCGAAGAGGCATATTATCTTGACGAACACCCTCGACATGAGCTTGCGGAGCTTCGTATATCCCGCGTAGCCGTCCTCGGCGATTGCCCTCGAGCCGATCTCAATATCGTTGTCTCCCGCGGCGTCGTATATCCCGACGACGGCGTCGGTGCCGTACGCGAGGTCGCAGTCGGTATAGACTATGCGCTCCCCGCGGCAGAGCGGTATGCCGTATCTTATCGCGCCGCCCTTGCCCTTGTTTTTTTCGTAGCCCTCGGCGCGCACCCCGGGCATGTTCTCCGCCGCGAGTATATCGCGGCACCCGTCGGTGCTGCCGTCGTCAACGAAAACTATCTCCCATTCTCCGTCGTCAAACCGCGCGGAAAGCGCCGCCGTGAGCCGCTTTGCGCAGTCAACGACGAGCTCCGCCTCGTTATACATCGGAATCAGGACTGACAGTTTCATTTTTTCTTCTCTGTTTTTTTATGCGGCGCAACTGCCTTCTTGCCTTCCCCTTTTGAAACGCATAGAGCCGTACTATATCTTGCCTTCCCCTTGAGGGGAAGGTGGGCGGCGGAGCCGCTCGGATGAGGTGGAAAGAAGCGCTTTAAACCCTACGATAATTCCGTGCGCTTCCCAACACCTCATCACCGCCTTCGGCGGAGCTTCTCCTCGAGGAGAAGCCGAGATAAAGTTTAGCCTCTGCGTTCAAGCGGGGAAACCGAGGGTCGGCGTTCGGTTTCAAAAATACTTTCTGTCGAGGGAGCGGAGCTGTATCGCCTCGGCGACGTGTTTCGCGCCGATGAGCTCATGGCCGTCGAGGTCGGCGATCGTCCGCGCAACGCGCAGGATGCGGTCGTGCCCTCTCGCCGACAGCCCCATGCTGTCGAACGCCCCGCGCAGTATGCGCGAGCCGGTGTCGTCGAGGCGGCAGAACTTTCTTATCTGCCCCGAGGTCATCTCGGAGTTCGAATGAATCGGCTCGGGCTCGGAGGCAAAGCGGTCGACGGCGATCTTCCTCGCCTTCTCGACCCTTTCCCGTATCTCCTCCGACGTCTCCGTCCTCGACCTGTCGGAGAGCTCGTCGAAGGTCAGCTGTCCGACCTCGACCTGTATATCTATCCTGTCGAGCAGGGGGCCGCTTATGCGGCGCATATAGGTCTTGATGTCCTCCGCCTTGCATGTGCAGCGTTCCGTACCGTAATAGCCGCAGCGGCAGGGGTTCATAGCCGCGACGAGCATGAACGCGCAGGGGAAGGTTATCCTCCCCGACGCCCTCGTTATCGTCACGCGCCTGTCCTCAAGCGGCTGTCTGAGGACCTCGGTCGCCGTCTTGGAGAACTCCGGCAGCTCGTCGAGGAAAAGCACGCCGTTGTGGGCGAGCGATATCTCGCCGGGCTGGGGGTACGTGCCGCCTCCCGCGAGCGCGACGGGCGAAAGGGTGTGGTGAGGCGAGCGGAACGGCCGCGCCGTCACGAGCGAAACTCCCTCGGGCAGTATGCCCGCCACGCTGTGGAGCTTCGTCGTTTCTATCGCCTCCTCAAAGGTCAGAGGCGGCATTATCGTCGGCAGGCGCTTCGCGAGCATTGATTTGCCCGTTCCGGGCGGCCCGATGAGCAGGACGTTGTGTCCCCCCGCCGCCGCTATCTCGAGAGCGCGCTTGGCCTTCTGCTGGCCCTTTACGTCGGAAAAATCGAGCGACCCGTGCCTGACTTCGTTTTCAAAGAGAGCGGTGTCGAACGAGACCGGCTCGAGTTTTTTCCCTCCGCAGAAGAAGCCGATAAGTTCCTCCACGTTGCCGATCCCGTATATCTCGGCGCCCGCCGTGACCGACGCCTCCGCGGCGTTGGCCTTCGGGACGAATATCTTCTTTTTGCCGTCCCTGACGGCTGAGAGGCACATACACAGCACGCCGTTCACCGGACGGACCTCCCCGGAGAGGGAAAGCTCGCCGATAAAACAGCAGTCGTCTGTGTCTCCGAAATTTTTGAGCCCCGAGCTGCCGAGGATGCCGATGAACATCGCGAGGTCGTACGACGAGCCCTGCTTTTTCCTGTCCGCCGGGGCGAGATTGACGGTTATCTCGGCGTCGGGAAACTCGAATCCGCAGTTCTCGGTGACGGCTCTTATCCTCTCCTTCGCCTCTTTGACGGCGAGGTCGGGGAGGCCGACCACCTCGAAACGCGCCATCCGCCCGGTACAGTTGCATTCGACCGTTACGGGAAATCCCTCGACCCCGTTCAGCCCCGCGGAATAGACCGTTTTAAGCATTTCGGGTTTTTACGGCTCTTCGTCGGTTATCCCGACGAGACCGTCATCCTGCGCCGGAGAATCCGCGCCGCCGGATTCAGTTTCGCCGGTATCGGGCAGTTCGTCCTCCGGCTCGTCCGACGCCTCGAGCACGGCGAGGGAGCTGACGCGGCCGTCGCCGGTCTTCATGACCCTGACGCCCGACGCGCTCCGCCCTATGTTCGATAT
>JAFZCF010000055.1 GCA_017552165.1 Clostridia bacterium | reverse complement strand
GACGCGCGCCGACGTCAAGGGTCTGAGAGAGTTCTTTGAAAAAGAAGGCGGAAAGATCAGGCGGTAAATCTGAAATGAGAATAACGACAGGCACGGCGCGGGGCGTGAAACTCGACGCGCCGGAAGGGATTCACACCCGCCCGACCTCGGAGCGGGCGAAGCAGGCGATTTTCAACATGCTTCAGTTTTACATAGAGGGAAAGACCGTGCTCGAGCTTTTCGGGGGGACGGGTCAGCTCTCGCTCGAGGCCCTGTCAAGGGGCGCCGAGCGCGCCGTTATATGCGACAACGACAGGGCGGCCTGCGAGGTTATAAAGAAAAACGCCGCGCGCACGCGCCTGGGCGGCAGACTGACGCTCCTCGAATGCGAATACAGAACGGCGCTTAAAAAGCTCGCGGGGCGGCAGTTTGACGTCATATTCCTCGACCCGCCGTACGGCTCCGACCTCCTGACGACCCCGCTTTTCCGCTTAAACGCGGCGGGGCTTATACGTCCCGGCGGCTTTGTGGTGTGCGAAAGCGGAAGCGACGCGCTCCCTTCGGGCGAGGGGCTCTCTGTCTACCGCACCGGGAAATACGGCGCCGCCTATATAACAGTTCTGAGAAAGGAACCTGCCGATGACAAAAGCACTGATAACGGGATCGTTTGACCCCATAACGACGGGGCATCTCGACATAATCACCCGCGCGGCGGCGATCTTCGACGCCGTCTTCGTCGTGGCGTTCGAGAACGCCGACAAGAAATGCATGTTCAGCCCCGAAAAGCGCCTCGCGCTCATGGCAAGGGCCTGCTCGGGGATAAAGAACGTCGTGACGGACTATTACGACGGCTACGTCGTCGATTATATGAAGATCCACGGGATCGACGTCATCGTCCGCGGGATAAGGGACGCCGACGACGCGGTCTACGAGCTCATGATGGCTCACAACAACAGGAGATATTACGAAAAGGCCGAGACGGTCTTTCTCCCCGCGTCGGAGGGGCTTGAGAATATCAGCTCGACGGCCGTCAGGGAGGCGGTCCTGAGGGGCGAGGCAACGCCCTTCTGCCCTTGGCTCTGACTGTAAACTCTGGTTGACAGCGGCGCTCTGATATGCTATAATACCCCAAAGGACAGTTTCTTCAAAAACCGACAAGGAGCCGGATAATATGAAAACGATTTCCGATATGATAAAAGAAAAAGGCGCGCGCCGCGTACTGCTGACGCTCGCCGTGATCGCGGCGCTCGCCGCCCTGCTCGTGTTCTCGTCCTGCGGACGGGGAGGCAACGGCGAGGCGACGGGTACCGAGGGGACGTCTGCCGAGACAAAGGCCGATCCCTACGCTTCGCTGCCGGCGACGCCTGCAGAGATCGACGAGCTCATCGGCTCGATCGGGACGGCGACGGTCGAAAAGACCGCCGACATCGACCGCGCCTTCTACGCATACTGTCAGCTTTCGGAGAGCGACAGGGAAGCGGTGACTAAGCTCGCCGACCTTCAGGCGCTCCGCTCCGACCTGCAGAAACAGTACGTCGTAAAGGAATACGACAACACGAGGGTAAAACACGAAAAGTTCCTGCTTGGGATGTGCGTGGTATACCACACCGACGACGAGACTATGCGCCTGCTCACCGAGGCGGGGATCGACTTCGTATGGCCGGCCACGGTCACCGCGGAGTCGATGGCTCAGTTCGAAAAATACGGCATCGGGGTCATCGCGTCGATGGGACAGGCCGGTCTGCCGGGCTGGCCGGGTCAGGACGCTACCGAAGACGTCGTGCGCATGACGATCAACCCGCTTGCGTTCGTCGATTATCCTGCGCTCTGGGGCTTCGATCTCGGGGACGAGCCGAGCGCGGGAATGTTCGAGTCTCTCGGCGTGCTCGCGCGCGTATGCCACGAATACCGCCCCGAACTTATGGTCTACTGCAATCTTTTCCCGAATTACGCCTCCGTGTCCGCACAGCTCGGAATGTACTATAACAACTACATCAACAAATTCGTAAAGAACGTTGACAGCGACGTTATCTGTTTCGATCATTATTACGAGGCGCAAACGCTTTCCGACACCATCGAGCAGATGAGGATCGTATCCGAGGCTGCGGCGAAGGACGGCAGGGATTTCTGGGACATTCTCCAGCTCAATCGTTCGCATGAGGAATACCCCGTGATAACCGCCGATATGATGCGCTATCAGGCGTATCTCTCGATGGCTTACGGATGCAAGTCCGTCATGTGGGCGTGCTGGGAAAACGCCTGGTGGTACGGCAACGTCCTCGACGCTCAGGGCAACGTCACGGAGGTTTACGATCTCGTCAAAGAGGTCGATGCCGAGCTCGAGGCGATAGAGCCGATATATATGCGCTATTCCGGCTCGTCCGCGGCGCTTCTTCTCGGCAATAACGCTACCGTCAGGGACGGGATCGACACCTGGATCGACAAGTCGCTGCAGGCCGAGCTAAGAAATTACACACGTTCCCACGGCTTCAAAAAGCTCAGGAGCGCGACGCTTTCGGAACTCAATGGCTCCGACGACAGCTTTGTCATCGCGGGATATCTCAAAAAGAACGTGGGCGAGGGCGAGGCGTTCCTGTTCGTGAACAGCACCGACAAACTGTTCATGAGCGAAGACCTCAAGCCGGCGAAGGTCACCTTCAAAACTACCGAGCCCGACGCGATCGTCGTTTCGTACGTCAAAGGCGTGCCGACGCGCCTCGAGCCCGTTGACGGGACCTATACCGTCGACGTCGCCGGCGCCGACGCCGTCCTCGTGACGAT
>JAFZCF010000054.1 GCA_017552165.1 Clostridia bacterium | reverse complement strand
TTTTGTGTCGGCTTTTACATATTCGTCATCATAGCGGAATACTGTTTGACCTTGAGTCTGTTGAACGCCTTTGCGAAGGCGAGCTTTGAGACCATGTATTCTTCGTATGAAAGGCGTTTTCGCATTTCAAGCTCCGCCTCCTGCATACGGAGGCGTTCCTTTTCGGCGTCTATTTCTTCGGGATACACCGCCGATTCACAGAGGATTCGCACCCTTTTCGCTGAAACGCTCACCATCCCGCGAGTCACGGCGCATATCCTCCCCTCACCGTTTTCCTCGGCGAAGGTTATCGGGCCGTCTGTGACCGCGGCGGTCAGCGGCGAGCGGTTTGCCATTATTCCCATCATTCCCTCGGGTGTCGGGACGACGAGGGACACGCAGGCGCCGCGGAAAAACGGCTTTTCGGGGGTAAGTATCTCGAGCAGAAACGTTTTCATTCACACGCCTCCGCGATCCCGGCTTTTCTGAAAACGTCGTCAATCGTTCCGACGTTGAAGAAGGCGTATTCAGGAACGTCGTCCGTTTTGCCGTCAAGTATCATGCGGAAGCCGCGTATGGTCTCGGAAAGCGGGACGTACTGTCCGGCAGTCCCGGTGAACTTTTCCGCAACGTTGAACGGCTGAGAAAGGAATTTCTGTATCCTGCGGGCCCGCGAGACGGTGAGTTTGTCCTCTTCGTTCAGCTCGTCCATGCCGAGGATCGCGATTATGTCCTGGAGCTCGCGATAGCGTTCGAGCGTCTCCTGAACTCTGCGCGCGGTCTCGTAATGCACAGTACCGACGATGTCCGGCTCGAGTATGCGCGACGAGGATTCGAGCGGGTCGACGGCGGGGTAGATGCCCTGTTCCGCAATTTTTCTGCTCAGCACGGTCGTCGCGTCGAGGTGGGAGAAAATAGCAGCCGGGGCGGGGTCGGTCAGGTCGTCGGCAGGCACGTAGACCGCCTGGACCGACGTCACCGAACCGTTTACGGTGGACGCTATTCTTTCCTCGAGCTCGCCGAGCTCGTTGGCAAGCGTCGGCTGATATCCGACGGCGGATGGCATGCGTCCGAGAAGCGTGGAGACCTCGCTCCCCGCCTGAATGAATCTGAAAATATTGTCTATGAAAAGCAGAACGTCACGGTGATCCTCGTCGCGGAAATGCTCAGCCATGCGGAGACCCGAGAGCGCGACGCGCATACGCACGCCGGGGGCCTCGTTCATCTGCCCGAAAACCATGGCCGTCTTGTCAATGACGCCGCTTTCTTTCATTTCAAGCCACAGATCGTTTCCCTCACGGCTCCGCTCTCCGACGCCGGCAAAGACGGAATATCCGTTGTGCTCCGTGGAGATATTGTGCATAAGTTCCTGTATAAGCACGGTCTTGCCGACGCCCGCGCCTCCGAAAAGGCCGATCTTTCCGCCCTTGGCGTACGGCGCCAAGAGATCGATGACCTTTATGCCGGTCTCGAGTATTTCCTCGGACGTCAGGCGCTCGGTATATTCCGGAGCCGGCCGGTAAATGCTTTTCCTTTCGGCGTCGCCGCCCGTGAGCGCGGCCCCTCCGTCGATCGGATTGCCGAGGCCGTCGAACATCCTGCCGAGGACGCATTGTCCCACCGGTACGTCTATCGTCCCGCCGGTCGCCCTGACCGCAAGACCGCGGCAGAGCCCCTCGCTCGGTCCGAGCATGATGCATCTCACGAGTCTGCCGCGCATATGCTGCGCGACCTCCATGACGCGCTCCCTGCCGTCTGAGGCGGAAACGGAGAGCTTTTCGCGTATTTTCGGCAGGGCGATCCCTTCGGGGAACTGTACGTCTATCACAGGTCCGGAGACGCCCGCTATCTCGCCGGACGCGCCGCTGTTTATGAGCCGATCCATTGTTTTTTCCTTTCTGCCGGCGGACGGATCCTTTGTTTCCCCCGCCGGACCGCGTGCCTGGGCTTCTTTTTTCTTTCGCAGAGCCCTCGCGCCGGACGTTATTTCGGTTATTTCGGCGGTTATTTCCGCCTGCCGCATTCTGTTGTATCTGAGCTTCAGCCGGCTGAGCATCGCCTCGGCGTTCTCGCCCGCGGAATGAAGGGCTTTCATTCTCGCTTCCTGTTCGCTGCAGTAGCTGTCGACGAGCGCGCCGTAGATATATCCCGTGAGATAGCTTGGTATTATTTCGCTGATAAGCCCCTCCGGGTTTGGAAGGAATTCCTTTCCGAAGGGAGCTTCCTCCTCGTCTTCCGGAAAGTCGAACTGCGACTCGCTGAGCGGAAGAAGGCGTATCTTACGGCAGACGCCCGCGTGCTCGGCGCTGTGATCGGTGTAAAGGATGTCGATCCTGTCGAATTCGCCGGCCTCGTAGCCGTGAAGAAGCTCGGCGCATATCTTCTGCGCTTCCCGCAGCGTCGGCATTTCCGACGAATACAGGAATGATTCGCGGAACGGCGCGCCGTGCGATATGAAATACCGCCTTCCGTATTCTCCTATCAGAAAGAGCTGAGGCGACGGCCGCGCGGCGAGCAGCTTTTCGGTTTCCTTTATAACGGTGTGATTGTAGTTTCCCGCGAGCCCCTTGTCGGATGTTATCACGAGGAGGGCGCCGCCGGAGGAGCCGCCGGGAACGGCGCGGAAATAGGGATGCTCCCCGTCGGGAAGATAGTGAAGAAGCGTTCCGATCTCTTCGCGCAGAGCTCCGAAGTACGGCGCGGTCTTTTCCACCGCGCTTCTCGCGCGCCGCATTTTGACAGAAGACGTCATATACATGGCGTCGGTGATCTTTTTTGTGTCGGCGACGCTCTTTATGCGCATCTTGACGCCTGTTTTATCAGCCATCGTCATCCTCCTTTCCGCGGGAATTGTAAGTTATTGAGTCAGTCCGAAAAGTCTCTTTCGGCAAAAAACGAGCGCGCCGCGCCGAGTATTTTGTCTTTAAGTTCGGCGGAAAACAGCTTTTCGTGCTCGGCTCGCAGGGTCAGCGTGCTGTGTACGTTCCCGAACCAGTTCAGGAACTCCGACCGCACCGCCGTGATTTTTCTTACGGGAACTTTCATAAAAAGCCTGTCCTGCGCCGCGAGGAGCAGCACCACCTGCTGCCAGAGGGGAAGGGGAGAGCGGTTTGTCTGCCTGAGGAGCTGCATGAGCCCCTCTCCGTATTTCAGCTGATCGCGCGTCTGGTCGTCCAGGTCGCTGCCGAACTGCGAAAACACCTGCATCTCCCTGTACTGCGCGAGGTCGAGCCGTATAGAGCCGACGGATTTTTTCATGATGTTTTTCTGCGCCGCGCTCCCGACCCTCGAAACCGAAAGTCCGACGTTTATCGCGGGGCGCTGACCGGAATAGAACAGATCGTTATCGAGATAGATCTGCCCGTCCGTTATTGAAATTATGTTTGTCGGTATATAAGCCGAAACGTCGCCCGCCTGCGTTTCCACAATGGGAAGCGCGGTCATGCTCCCGCCGCCGAGCTTGTCGGAAAGCTGAGCGGATCTTTCGAGCAGACGCGAATGGAGATAGAAAACGTCCCCGGGAAACGCCTCGCGGCCCGGGGCTCTTTCGAGCAGAAGACTGATCGTCCGGTACGCCACGGCGTGCTTTGAAAGATCGTCGTAAACGATGAGCGTGTCGCGCCCGTGATACATGAAGTATTCCGCAACCGCGCAGCCGGCGTAAGGCGCTATGTACTGAAGCGACGGGGAATCGTCAGCGTCGGAGGAAACGATCACGGTGTAATCCATCGCCCCGGCATCCTTCAGTATGCGCATGATCCTCGAGACTGTGCTCGCCTTCTGGCTGATCGCCACGTACACGCATACGACGTTTTTGCCTTTCTGGTTGAGGATAGCGTCGACGGCGATCGACGTCTTTCCCGTCTGGCGGTCGCCGATTATGAGCTCGCGCTGGCCGCGCCCGACGGGGAACATCGAGTCGATGGCGAGTATCCCGGTTTCAAGAGGTCTGCCGACCGGTTTGCGCTGAAGGATAGAGGGCGCCGGGCGCTCGAGCGGATAATATTTCTTCGCGTCGATCGGCCCTCCGCCGTCGATAGGTTTGCCGAGGGGATCTATCATTCTGCCGATTATATGGTTGCTTATGGGTATCCCCGCGGTGCGCTGAGTGCGTACGACGCGCGATTCCTCCGTAATTTCGGAGCTGTCGCCGAACAGAACTATCCCCGTGGTCCCGTCCGCACGAATATCCTGCACCATACCCTTGATGCCGCACTCGAAGAGAACGATTTCACCGTAAACGACGTCGCGCAGTCCCTCGATTACGGCGACGCTGTCGCCTACCGAAACGACCTGACCGACGTGCTGGTAACCGGTATTGAGCCGGAATCCCTTTATGTCCTCCCGCAGGAGCGAGATCATTTTTTCCGGTTCCGATTCCTTCGGAAGCGCCTGAACGCTCTTTCTGAACTGGCGGATCCTGCCGAGAGTGCTCCAGTCATAGTTGTCGTCGCCGACGAAAATGTTGAATCCGTCGACGACCGAGGCGTCCTTGCGAATGACAAGCTCGACGTTTTCTTTATTAACCGAGTATTTTGACGCCATCACCTCGCGGAGACGCTCGCGCTGTTCGTCCGTCGGAGGGACGGAACAGCGTATCTCTACGCGCAGCGTGGTTTTCTCGTCCGCGTTGTCTTCAAACACGTTGTCCCCGCTCATCAGTGCCTCTCCTTCCGCGAGACCTTCTTTTCAGTCTGCCTGAGAAAGGCGTCGTATAATTCCTGCGTCCTCTCGGGAGTCGCGGTCTCGCCGAGAAGCTTCTGCGCGGCGCCTATAACGAGCTCGCCGATCTCGGTCTGAGCGGAATCGAGGATCTGTGTCCTGCGCTTTTCGGCGTCTTCCTCGGCTTTTGCGATAATCGCCGCGGCCTCGGCCCTCGAGGATTCGATATATCCCTTGGCGACCTCGGCGGCGTCGAGCTCCGCCTGACGGCGGGCGGCGGCGGTCTCTGCTTCGAGAGCATGCAGTTTTTCTTCGTATTCCGCTTTCAGACGCTCGTTTTCCTCGGCGTTTGCGCGATTTTTCTCCTCGCGTTCTTCAAAAGCTTTGCGGCGTTCGTCCATAAACTTGCGGACGGGTCGGAAAAGAAGCAGGGTAAGCCCCCCCGCGAGTATGACAAAATTCAGCATGTGCAGAAGCACCTGCACAATATCTATGTTCAGCGGCATATAGTCACCCCCGTTTTACGGCATAACGGCGCCGTTGCCGTCAAAGAACGAAAATTACAAGGATAGCGGCGATGAGCGCATAGATACAAGTCGTTTCGATAAACACAAGCCCGAGCATCATCGCGGAGTTTATCTTGTCGGAGGCCTCCGGCTGGCGCGCCATGGATTCGGCGCTCTTCGCTATGACGATGGCCATGCCGATGGCGCCCGCGGCCGACGCGATGCCGACGGCGATACAAGCGGCGAAGGCCTTTGCTTTGACTCCGCCGTTGTCGGCTGAGCTTTCTTCCTCCTCTATCGCGCCTATTGTTTCGGTTGATTCCGCTGCGAAGGACGCAAGGGAAACGGATCCGATGACTGCCATGATGACGGCGAAAACTGCCGCAATGATTATGAAGCGCTTAAGAGCGCCGGTCTTACTGGTTTTCATTTTTATATCTCCTGTACGTTTGTTTCAGTTGTTTCAATTGTTTCAGTTGATTCGGTTGTGCGCGCCGGTGTCTGTGACTGCGCGCTTTTTGCTTTTTTCTTTTTTGCCGGTTCGACGGCCTCCCCGTAGAATATCGAGACGAGCGTGCAGAGCACGTATGTCTGTATGACCGCGTGGAGCAGAGTGAACAGAACTCCCACGATCACCGGAAGGCCGAAGCTGAGAAAAGCGAAGTGATACACCAGTTCGGTCACGAGAAGACCGCTCAGCAGCGCCCCGAACAGACGGAAGCTCATGGATATCGGCAGCGAAAAATCTTTCAGAACTCTCAGAGCGCCCTTCGGACCGTTTGCGATTATCCCGGCCGCGAGGATTACTCCGAACGACAGGAACCCCATCGCGAGGGCGCCGTTTATGTCGGCGAGCGGCGCCGGCAGGGACACCGATTTCCCGGCCGTCGTCACGGCCTGTATCCCGAACAGTTCAAACAGAGTTCCGAAGAACACGTAAAATCCCGCGCTGAATATATAAGCGGCGACGAATCCGGTCCTGTGCGGGCTGTTTCCGCGAGCCATATCCGAAAAGAAATCGACCGCTTTTTCGATAACCGACTGGAATTTTCCCGGCACGGTCCTGAACCGCGGCACGGCTATGATCCGGATGAGAAGCGCTGCGAAAAGCAGGATCGCCGTGACCGTATAAGCCGAGATCAGCGCCGGGTTCACTTCAAACCCGAAAAACGAGATCCTGTTTTTTTCGTGGAGCACTCCGTCGCGCATCGCTTCGCGAAGGTTTTCTTCCTCCCCGCCGCCGAGCCCGACGATGAATATCGCCGCGACTATGCAGACGATCAGCCCGATCCAAACGATCAGAAAGACGGTCATGCCTTTGCTCCGGGGCTTTTTTTCTTTCAAGATCCGATCACTCCCTTTCAATTGCCTTTCGGCCGGACGTAAGGTTTACGGACCCGCAAAAGCGCGTCTGCATAAACCAACCAATTATAATTTTACCACATTTTTGCCGTTTTTTCAAGTCGATCCCGTCCTCACGCCTCGAATTAACGGAAAAAACATCTTCCGGCGTTACATGATAGTAAAGCGTGCTTGCGGCTGGTAGCATACCATGACAACTGTCGGTTGTCATGGTGATCACTTTTGGTTGGTAGACAAACCGTTTTGCCTGGTTTCTAATATAAACGATTGTAAAATCACATAGGGAATGTGGGTATCACGGTCTCTATCAATCACACAGATCAGGGAGGTCATAACTATGCTATATAAGAATCTGGCGGAATTACGTAGAAAAAAAGGCCTTTCACAGGAAAAGTTTGCTGAAATTTTCGAGGTAACGCGCCAATCGGTTCAGAAATGGGAATGCGGACAGACGCAGCCCACAATAGACAGGCTGCTTGAAATTGCCAATTACTACAATTTGTCGGTCGACACGATTCTCGGTAGACAGAAGAGCGACATAGAAACAATCCGCACGGTGGATATCCCGGTGCCTGACTATGACGCTCTTGATTCCTATGACAATTATGCAATGCAGCTCAAAATAGAAGAGATGCATTGCCGCGATGAAGGAAAAAACACCGGCTCGCTTCGCGAACTTGCAATTGCAATCGCACAGCTCCCGAAGGATAATTTCCGTTCCGAGTTCGCCGATACATTTTACAGACTGACGCTGTCTCTTGCGGACCGTCCTGATTATACTTACGCCGAATCATCCGAATACGGCTCAATCGATCTGCTGTGTTCCCACACAGCAGGAACAATCAAGTATGACCGATCGGCATATCACGATAAACTGCTTATATACTTGCAGCTTTGGGACTTGAAAATCACCGTTTGATTCCATACGCGATAGTTGAAGCTGGGCACCGTCTTAAAAACGGAGTTCTTACCGGCACAACGGATTATTCTCCACATACAGTTTATCAGACCAAATGGCTTAAGTTCGGACTCGAATCTCTACACATGGATACAAGTCATTTGGTAATACCGGATGCCGATGACGATTACGCCCCGATTTTCTGGATGGACGGCACGATCGTGCCGCCAGAGCAGGACAGCTCCAACAAAGAATACCCTTATCTTTGGTGGGCGCGTAAACACACGATGCGGCAAAAAGTCGATCCGGCGATGTTTGAAGCGGATTATCCTTATTCGTCTGAGTCGTACGCCAGCGAAGCGGACTACGAAAAACAGCGGCCTTTATTTCCGGAATATGCCGATGCACACCGTGCCGCGCCGCACACGTGACACGCTTGTCTTCATCGTAATTATCACTTCCTGCTAGTTTTGCCCAGATAACCTCTTATATTCCGACGGGCTCATACCGCATGCTTTTGAAAACGCGCGTGAAAAAACGTAAACCGAGGAATAACTCAGTTCCGCAGACACTTTTTTGACTGAGTAATTGGAGAGAAGGCGTTTGGCTTCATCAATGCGAAGCTGACTAATGTATTTTATCGGGCTTACTCCGTATTTCCATTTGAATCTTCTTATGATGTAATTTTTGTTGAACTTGAAAAGATTGCTCAGATCATTGAGTTGCTTGATTGATGCAAAATTTTCGTCAATATAGTTTTTTAGAAGTTGAATGTCTAGCTGGGATTTTTCATTGGATAACTCGGAAAATGAAGGAAAATTTTCCGGTATGATCATTGTGAGGAGCATCAGCATCTTCGATTTCAAGATCATCTCATACATCTGGGGCTTAAATGTGAAAGCGGTGATGGTGTCATGAAAATACCTGTAAAAACGGTCTTTATCCGGTACTGTGACAAAAGGGCTGTGTTCTGGGCCGGGTCCGAGTATGTCGTCTCTGAGCATTGCTCTGTCTTTTTTTGTCAATTCATCTGGTGCCTTGAAGCAGACATAAATATCACGCGAATTTGACTCATAAAGCATGTCAAAATGAATATGAGGTTGGACGATACATTCATATCCATCAACTGAATAAATCGAATGGGGTACGCCGGGGTGGAAAAGAAGTATGTCCCCTGGCACCGCCCGATATTTTTTTCCATCGTAAGTGATGTCAAGTTCTCCCTCTTCGAGCGACATGAGCTCATAATCGAGAATACACCTTGTTCTTATGCTTAGCTCGCGTTCTTTTGATTCGGTAGCCACTCGAATGTACGGTGATAAATTATTGATATCCATTTTTGCCCTCCGTTCATAAGTTTACCACAACATACCAGGAAATGCAATAGTGAGCCGGCATAGTGAAGTCAATAATTGTTAAACGAAAGTCAATAATTGTTATTGCAATGATGCAGACAGGATGGTATAATTTGCTCAGAAACGAATTGTTATACAGGGTGGCAGGTATGTTGAACGATTTTATATGGATGAAACAGGACTTTGAGAGCAGAGCAGTGACCCCTGAGAATCCGACGGGCACGCGTGCTTCGGGAGCCATGGCGGAGAGTGAGCCGGGACATACGAGCGAGCGGCTCGGTAAGGGCTGGAAATGTCGCCCTTGTGTTGGCATACAGCCCGGAGAGACGGCGACGCTTTGCGACATCTCAGGCCCCGGAATGATAAAGCATATTTGGATGACGTGCGATGCGGGGAATTCTCCGCGCTGTCTGCCGTGGAACGAAAAACGTCACAGATGGAGAAGTCTGATTTTTCGAATTTATTGGGATGGACAGGATTTTCCCTCCGTCGAGTGCCCCGTCGGAGATTTCTTCGCATGCGGACTGGAGGAGTTTGCCCAGATTGATTCTGCCGTTGTTACGGTAAATCCCGGGCAGGCTTTCAATTGTTGGTGGGATATGCCGTTTTTGAAGGGTTGCCGTATGACACTTGAGAACCGAAGCGACGCGGGCGCAGGAATTTTCTATCAAATCGATTATCAGGAAAGAGACCTGCCAGCAGGAGTGTTGTATTTCCATTCTCAGTTTAGAAGATCGAACCCGACAATATATAAAACCCCGCATGTTATTCTCGATGGAGTAACCGGAATCGGCAAATATGTCGGTACTTATATGACCTGGACCTCTAATTCCGGCGGCTGGTGGGGAGAGGGCGAAGTAAAGTTTTATATCGACGGGGATAAAGAATATCCAACAATATGCGGAACGGGCACTGAGGATTATTTCTGTGGATCAAACAATTTCGAAAACACCGCAACGGGGCAGTACCAGGATTTTTCGACGCTTTACACCGGAATGCCTCAGATTATCCGTCCCGATGGGGTGTACCGTTCTCAGACGCGCTTCGGACTTTACAGGTGGCACATTCAGGATCCAGTAGCGTTCAAAAGCGATATAAGGGTCGACATTCAGGCGCTCGGCTGGTCGGTTGACGGCAGATACAGATGCCTGAACGATGACGTAAGTTCTGTCGCATACTGGTATCAAGTGCTTCCTACCGTTCGGTTCCCCCAACTTGGAACCAACGAGGAACTGGAACTGGTTTGATGATAATCAGCGGGAAATATTTGCGTCTTCCAGTTTCCAGGGGCGCGTCAAAATCAAAGATGTTATTTCTCGAGAACGGAAAACTCATTTTCGATCTGCGCGTGCTTCTTGATAACAAAAAACCCGATGGATATTACTATTATGACGTGACGCGCTTTGCAGGAAGAGATATTTCGTTTATTGTCAACGGAGCAGAATATGATCCTGAGATAGTCGATTTCTGTTTGGAAGGCACCGGGGACGAACCGCTCCGTCCGAGAATGCATTTCACCGCAAAACGCGGCTGGATAAACGACCCGAACGGACTTGTTTATTCTAGCGGTGTTTACCATATGTTCTACCAGCATAATCCTGTGGGTTATTTGTGGGACAATATGCATTGGGGTCACGCAATATCAAAGGATCTCATTAATTGGGAGCGTCTCGAATATGCGCTTTATCCCGATGAAATGGGTACGATGTACTCGGGAAGCGGCATTGTCGATGAAAGAAACGTGACCGGACTTGCTGTCGGAGACGCAAAGACGATATGCCTGTTTTATACGGCGTTCGGCAACGCCGCAGACGGAGGAAACGCTGAACTTTCAAAAAATAAAAACAGTTGTCAATGCCTCGCATATTCCGTGGATGGCGGCAAAACGTTCACAAAATACGAGCGCAATCCCCTGATCAGCGGTTATTCAAAAGAAGCGCGGGATCCCAAAGTAATATGGGTTGAAGAACTCGGGGCGTACGTGCTGGCATTGTATTTGGAACGTCATGATTTCATGCTTTTTTCGAGCACGGATCTGCTTACGTGGGAGGAATATCAGCGGATTTCGATTCCTTCAGACAGTGAGTGCCCCGATTTCTATCCCCTGACAGCCGACGACGGGAAACGGAAATGGGTCTTTTCCGGTGCATCTGACTATTATCTTATCGGAGACTTGACCCAGAGCGGGTTTATTTCGACACAGGGCGAAAAACGCATGTGCCGCGGAAAC
>JAFZCF010000053.1 GCA_017552165.1 Clostridia bacterium | reverse complement strand
TGTCAAGACAAGGCGCTCGGGAGCGCGCCCTGCATCCGTCTTTGAGGCGGCCTCTGTATATAAGACGGAAAAGAAGGCCAAAACCGGACAACTTTTGACTTCATTTTTTGAAAGTTGTCATAAATGAGACGAAACAAGTCGTGTATTAGGATATTTTTTCTCAATGATCAATGAACAGTCAGCTTTGTTAACGGGTCATCCCGAATATAATGCAAAAGCGGCACGACGATAACCGTGCCGCCTTTTTTTCGCGTATAGGCGAAATCGATCAAAAGGTCACGCCGTCGCGCTTCATTCCTTTCCAAGGAGTATAAGACGGTCGGACGCGCCGAGGGTGACGTCCTTGTGGTCGTCAAGTACCATGAACGGATCGGCGTCGGTCCTGAGCCCGAGAAGAATATAGCCGTACGCATAGACTCTGCTCCGCAGATCACTGACGCTGATCTCCATCCCGCCGAGCTCAAGGGCGGACGCGGGCTTGAGGTAAAGCTCCGATCCGTTTTCGTCGAGAAGCTCCCTGAAGAGGGGCAGACGCCTCGTATCCTCCGTCACCTGCGCGAGCATCATTGACGAAAGGTCTGACGCCACGATGAAGTCGTCGGTGACGTCGCGGACTATAAGTCTGCGGTTGTTCTCACAGCGCATTTCCGCCGTTATGGAGAAGTCGAGACCGTATTTCTTTTTGATGTTGCGGAGGCGGATTATGCGTATCATAGTCTCGGTGTCGGCGGCCTCCTCGTTCTTCCCTCTGTCGGAAAGGATCACGACGTGGGAGGCGGCGCGAACCATCTCGGCGAGGATCCCGACGGATTCGGAGTCACGGTAATCGGGGATAAGCTCGGACGACACGGATATCTTGTCCGAAACGCCCGCCGCGTACTCGCTCTGGCGGATGCCTATGAACCTTATACGTTCGATATTGTCCGGCAGTTCTTTGATGACCGTGCAGATCGCCGAGTTGACGCCGAAAATAACGACCTCGGGTATCTTCTCGGCGGCGGGAGGCGTTTTTGCCTCGGGCATTTCGGCGGCGTTCTCGATAAATCTGAGGTCGCCCGGGTTTTCCTCGAACACGACCATAAGGTCGCCGCGCTCAATTATCGTCCCGGCCGGGGGATTCAGCAGAACGTCGTCGCCGCGGTAAAGCCCGACGACGACCCCGTTCTCGGCGTTTATGACCGCCTTGCCGAAGGGAAGCCCGCTCCACTCGGGTCTGTCCTCGAAATAGAACTCGTAATTCTCGAAGTCGAGCATATCCATGAACGCGTCGAAAATGCCCGGCTGAGTCGCCGCGTGAGCGACTATCCTCGCCGCTATATTACCGGAATGAAGCATCGAGACCTGACGGCTGCGGAGCAGCTCGTCGGGGAAAAGCGACTCGTCGGTGTCCACCGCAGTCACTATGCGCGGCCGCCGCTCGGCGCCGGCGAGCAGTTTTTCGACGGCGAGGAGGGTCTTTACCGTGCGCCCCTTGTCACGCGTGTTGATGACGACCGTCGAGCACCTCGGTATGGTACAGCACACGAGGCCGGCGGCGCTCGTCGTGTCCGCCTTTATCACTATCATGCGTATCTTTTTCGGGATGCGGATGTTCGTGCGGATCATCTGCTCCATATCCTGGCGCTCTACGTTTTCAACGATGACGATCGTGCGCTTTTCGCCGCCCGCCGCCTGCATCATCTGGTCGAGCAGGGCGTATTCTCCGCGACGGAAGCCGAGGATCACGGTGTGATTCTCTTCGATTACCTCTGGATTGTCCTTCTGAAGGGCAAGGATCTTGCCGCGCATTGAGGTCGAAAAGATACCGATAAGCATACCGGTGAAGATCATTCCGGTCAGCCCGATGAGGGTGTAAAGAATGATATAGAGGAGCGGCCCCGAGTCCGACGCCGGGAACGACGACGACATCGCAGAGCGCATATTGTCCCACAAAAGGGCTATCGGGTTTTTATCAGACCCGTTGAGCTTGAATACTATCACGAGGACCGTGACGAGCACGACCATAAACAGCACGGCGAGCAGAAGGAGCTTGACCATGCTCGCCGTTCCCTTCGCCATGCGCCTGTCCAGCCAGTAACGGATCTTTTTTCCTATCGGAGTTTTGCTCATATTTTTCTCCTTTGACGGGCGGCTTTCCGCCCGGAAATCAACTGTTTCGGGACGTCAGTCCGCGCCTATGACTATGAGATCGTCGTCCGGGGTGAGGGTTATCTCCTCGTCGGGCTCGAGCAGGAATCTGCTCACGCGCTCGGCGTTCAGGAAGCCGAGCAACACGAACCCGCCCGCCGTCATGCGGCGGCGGAGATCACGTACCGACGACGTCCCGCAGAGACCGGCCGAGCCGGCGTTTTTCAGATAGAACTCGTTGCCCTCGTTCGACAAAATCTCGCGGAACACCCCGAGGAGCTCGGGATTTTCCGAAAGCTGGGCGAGGATCGTCGAGCCCATGCTCGACGTGACGAGGAAGTCGGTCTCGCTTCCGATACCGACGAGCTTCTGGTTGGATTCCTTCTGCATCTCCACCGTGATGTTGAAGGACAGACCGTATATCGTCCTCAGCTCGCGGAAGTTCATCAGCAGGAACGCCGTCTTCATATCCGCCTCGTCCTCCGGCAGCTCGTGGTCGCAGAGTATCACGATGTGCTCCGCCTCTTTTGCGATTTCGGCGGCGTCATCACCGTCTTCAGGATCGAGACCGGAATAAACCAGCTCGAGCCCGCGGCCGGCGGCTGCGCCGGCGTCTTTTTGCTTTTCTTCCTCCGGCGGCTCCGGGCCTACCAGCACCGCTTTCGTGACGTTCGACGGCAATTCGCGCAGGACTGTCGGGAGCGACTCGTTCCTGCCTATGATCATGACCTCCATTCCGGGGCCGCTATCGGCGTCAGGCAGGGGAGCGTCGGATTCCGGGGATATATCGCGCGGCGGCTCGAGCTTCATGTCGTCGCTGTCCGTTGAGAAAACGAGTATCCTGTCGCTCTGGCGGATCACCTCGTCCGCGGCGGGATTGAGCGTCACGTCACCGTCGCGGCTGATGCCGACGGCGACGCCGTGATTAAGGCGCACCGAGACCTCGCCGAAGGTCTCGCCCGCCGCCTCGGGAATGTCGGCGAGATAGAACTCCGACCCCTCGAAATTGAACGCCTCGCGGAAGGTCTCGCAGAGACCTATCTGAGTGCACGAGTGGGCGATTATCTTGGCCATGACGTCGTGCGTCCTGAATATCGATATGTTGTGCGCCTTTACAAGCGATTCGGGGAGACGGTAATCCCCCTGAGACAGTATCGCGTTTATCGGAACGCCGTCCGCTTTCTTTTCTTTAAGAAGCGCGACGACGGCGAGCACGGCCTTTGTGACCGTCAGGTCGTCTCCGGGATTCACGATCACCATCCGCGCCGTTTCTATCGAGCACTTTGCGATCGACTGCGGTGACGTTATGTCGGCCGTCCTGCATATTATTTTCACGTTTTTAGGGAGGACTAAGTTCTCTTTTATGTGCTGCTCCATCTCTTCCCTGTCCATGTCCTCGGCTATGACGATCCGGCAGGGCTTGTCCTCCGCAGCGAGAATAAGCTGACTGAGAAGCGTGTACTCACCGGGATCAAAGCCGAGCATCACGATATGGCCGCTCTCGAGCACAAGCGAATTGCCTTTTTTCAGCTCGATTATCTTCTCCTCAATGGCGCTCGTGACGATACCGATGAGGACGCTCGTAAAGAGCAGCCCGGCCACGGCGGTCACGGACATGAGGATAAGATATCCGATGCTCCCGTCCTCGTATGACGGCATCCAGGCGTTTATGACCGTCGCGATACTGTCCCAGAAAACCGAGGCGACCTCTCCCTCGTCGTTGAACCCGAAAAGGATGATGAGGGCGGCGACGGCGAGCGCGAGGATCAGAGATGCGATTATGAGGGCCCGGATAAGCCCGAGTGAGCTCTTTGAGATGCGGTTGTCAAACCAGTATCTCATTCGGTCGCGAAGCGGGCCTTTCTTTTTCTTTTCCATGAGCGTGTCGGCAGAGCGCGTCTGCGCGGATCTGCCGGTGACCTCCTTATCAGCAGTTTATACTGTAAATAAATCAGATTTTTCGTATTATACCATATCCCGGGCGTATGTGTCAAGAAAAGAGGCGATTTGCGTCCGAATAATGAAAAACAGCGTGAAAATCACGCCGTTTTTCGGGTTTAATATGATTATTTCTTGTCAGAAAGCAGTTTGTGGCATACCGCCGCGAGCGCGCCTCCGCAGAGGGGAGCGACGATGAATACCCACACGTTCGCGAGCGCCTCGCCGCCGGCAAAGAGCGCGGGGCCGAAGCTGCGCGCCGGGTTGACCGACGTGCCGGTGAAATAAATGCCGAAGATGTGAACGAGCGTCAGGGTGAGGCCGATAACGATCCCGGCGACCGCGCTGTTCTCTGTCTTTGACGTCACGCCGAGGATTGCGAGGACGAAGACGAAGGTGAGCACGACCTCAACGAGCAGCGAGAGCCATACGTTCCCGTTGTAAAGGCCGTTCTGCCCGAGATTTTCGTTGCTCCCGAGAAGTCCCCAGAGCAGCGCCGCGCCCGCCGTGGCGCCGGCGAACTGCGCGATGACGTAACCGACGAAGTCAACAAGCGAGAGCTTCTTGCTTATAAGCATCGCGAGACTGACCGCCGGATTGATGTGGCAGCCCGAGACGTTGCCTATCGAATATGCCATCGCGACGATGACAAGCCCGAACGCGAGCGCCGTCAAAAGGTAGCCGGCAAAATTTGACGTGGAGCACTGCGTGACTACAGCCGCTCCGCAGGCGAACAGCACAAGAACAAAAGTGCCGATAAACTCCGCCAGATACTTTTTAAATGATTTCATATCATTCTCCTTTTCCGTTTCGGCGGCTTTCCCGCCGCCCGTTGCTTATATTTTAACACGGAGAGGGCGGCATGTCAATCTTTTTTGCCCGTCCCGCGGCAATAAAACTTGCGGCGGCGTAAGGCAACGGGAGCGCTGCCCTCAATTGCGGAGATCGGTCACTTGTTTTCCGTTATTTTATCGATGTTTTCGAGAGTTGTCCCGATTGTGTTCTCGAGATCCGTCTTTATACCCTCGAGGATAGAAGCGAAACTCGTGACGAGCGGATGGAAAACGTTCGCGTTTACCGCGAGTCTCGCGCCCTTTGCGAAAAGGTTGTTCGCGAGATCGTAATCGACGGTGTCGAACATGAGTTGTATCATCTCGGCGTCGTTCTCGTCGGCAAGTCTCGTCTTGAGATACGTCTGAACGTATTCCTTCACGACGGTGTCGCGCGACAGATAGGACATATATTCAAGCAGCGTCGAGACGTCTTCCCTGCGGCTCTTTTCGAGGGTCGCGGGGACTACCATCACGTTGCCGCCTATGGAAACGGAGTGATAGTTTTCCTGCGTCGAGTCGTAGAGGGGAGCGGGCATGAAGCCGGTCTCAAAATTATAATCCGGGGTGCTGCCGACGCCGCTCAGTATGCAGGCGTAGAAGAGGGTGTTGCCCTTTGCGTACGTGCCGAGCTCCAGCGCACCGTTTGCCTGCTCTACGTTGCGGAAATATCCGCCGTCGCCGATATTCACCTCGACTATCCTCTGCAGGACGTCGGTCTGGCGCCTTCCGTCGAGCGCGAAATACGGGTCGCCGTTTTTATCGCTCTGGATGATCTTGACGCCCGAGCCGTTGAGCAGCAGCGAGAAAAGGACCTTTGACGTCGCGACTATCCCGTGTCCGTCGTCGTCGGAAACGGTATTTATGTCGCCGTCAAGATTCTGATTGAACGGCCTGGCGATCTCATAGAGACGTTCAATCGTCCAGTCGTGTTTTCTCACCAGTTCGTAAAGATCGTACCCGGTATCAACGTTGGCGTAAAGATCCTTGTTGTATATGAAACAGTAGATCTTGTTGTAGTGTGAAAGACTGAAATCGCCCGTCGCGGCGAACTGGATATCCCTGATTTTGAAGGTGCTGTTTCCCTGGGTATTCCACCACGGGGCGGAGAGATCGACGTTCGGGAGAAC
>JAFZCF010000052.1 GCA_017552165.1 Clostridia bacterium | reverse complement strand
GCGCCGAGCCCGAATCTCTCAAGAGTCTCGACCGAGCAGTTCCACATGAAGTCAAAATGGCTGTCAACCAGCGCCTGCGCCTCCTCGTCGGAGCCGTAGCGCCAGCCGTATCCGCCGATGAGGATCCGCTCGTGGGGTATGCGGCTGTCCTTGTATTCCTTTACGACGTATTTCTTGGTCAGCTCGGAGCGGAGCCTGAGAAGCTCGTCGTATTTCGTCACCATCGCTCTGCCTTCCTCGGGCATGGACCAGTAAGCGAGATATGCCTCGTCGATCTTCTTCTCATTTTCGATGGTCGCCTCGCCTATCGAGCTTATGAGCTCGTTGAGCGCCGAGGGCTCCATCACGAGGGTCGTCTCCGACGTTTCGTCGCCCGTGCCGGCGGGTTTGTCACCGCCCGAGCAGGCGACAGCGGACAGGAGCAGGGCGGCCGCGAGCAGAGCCGGAATAATTTTCTTGATCATTGTCTTTTTCCTCCCGATGACGTTTTGTCTTTACTGCTGTCGGCGGCGCCGTCCACGCCGCTGCAGAACAGCTTGCGGTACTTTGACGGCGACATGCCGTATCTTTTGCGGAACGCGTCGGAGAATCCCATGCGGGACTCGAATCCGACCTCCGACGATATCCTCTCGATGGTCATGTCCTTCATTTTGAAGAGCTCGACGGCGACCGTCAGGCGCCGCAGCGTGACGGTCTCGCGGAAGGTCATACCGCCGAACTTTTTCATCGTCCTGTCGAGCTGTCTGACCGATACGTGTATGAGCGAGGCGGCCTCGGCGGCCGTGATCTTCGTCATATACCGCGAGGCGATGAGGTTTTCTATCTTTCGGTTTACGTCAATGTCGCGTATCTGTTTTCTCCCGGTCAGCGAGCCGGCCTTGTTTATGACGGATATGTTGTCGGGCGAGAGGCCCATTATCCTGACTAATAGGTCGGCGGCCATGACGGCGAGGTATTCGGATTCCGAGTCCGTGGCGCTGCGGACGAGCTCGCTCGCGAGATAGCCGAGTTCCGGCTTGCCGCAGATTATGACGGGGCAGTTGTTTTTGAAAAGGCCGCATATCCCGCTGTAAAGGTCGTGCGTCCCGCCCATTTTCTTGGTGAACGAGATCTGGAGACTCGGCCAGTAGGCTTCGGTCCTCTCCGAGACCATGACGTGCTCCACGCCCGGCGGGATGATGAGTATATCCCCCGGCGTGACCGTCTGGACGTACTCGTCGGCGAACTTTATCTTTATCACGCCGCTGTCCTGAGAAAACATCTCGTAAAACGGGTGGGTGTGAAGGACCTTCAGGGTGTTTATGTTTTCGCCCCGGACGTAATGGATATTTTCGGTCGACACGTCGAGACGGGCGACGTTCGGGAAAACACGGAAGCTGACGTTTTCCACCTGCGCGTCGTATTCATGCATGGTATTATATCCTCCGGGATAATTATACATTTTCGCGGCGGTTTTGTCAAACACATGGGAGGTTTTTTTCGCAAATCGCCGCGCGTCTCCGGCGTCCGGATCTCTTCCGCGCCGCACGGCCGTCCCCGGCGCCCCCTTTGCCGGTCGGATTTTTCTCTCTTGACGCCCTCCGGAGCATTTGGAATAAACCGGAAAAAAACCGGTTTACCTCGGAAAAAAACCGAAGCTGCTTCGGAAAAAAACCGAGGTACCCCCGGAAAAAGCCGAGGCTGCCTCGGAAAAAAGCCGAAGTTGCCTCGGAAAAAAAACCGAGGCTGCCTCGGAAAAAAACCGATAAAGAAATAAGAGAAAGAAAAAGAGAAAGTAAAAAAGAAAGTACCAATACGCGCGTGAGCGCGCGTGGGAGCGCTGGCGCGCGAGCGGGAAAAGGGCGCAAAAGCGCGGACAAGGGAGCCTAACGTGGGCATTCGCTTTGCTGACGATATTTCGCTTTCTTAAAAGCAAAGCGGAACTCTGTCTTGGCTTCTCCTC
>JAFZCF010000051.1 GCA_017552165.1 Clostridia bacterium | reverse complement strand
TACGCAACAACCCCTCAAACGTGGCGTAAACCCGCATTGCAAAAGGAAAAACGGTGTAACCCAATCGGATTACACCGTCCTCCCTTTGCAACTGTCCTTTAGAGGACCTCGCAGAGCCGCGGCTTTTTCGGGGGTCGGTACGCCCCCGGCATATATTTTTCAGTTCCGGCAAAGGTCTATCCGCGGCCGCCGAGGGTCGCGAGCATGACCGCCTTTATGGTGTGCATTCTGTTTTCCGCTTCGTCGAAAACTATCGAGCGCGGAGATTCAAAGACCTCGTCGGTCACCTCCATGCAGTCGATGCCGAATTTTTCGTGTATCTTCTGCCCGATACCGGTGCCGAGATCGTGGAACGACGGAAGGCAGTGCATAAACCTGCATTCCTCTCCGGCGGCGTCCATAAGCTCTTCCGTGACCCTGTACGGGGTGAGGTCGCGGATGCGCTCCTCCCATACCTCGTCGGGCTCGCCCATAGATACCCACACGTCGGTATAAATGACGTCGGCGCCGCGCACGGCTTCAAGGGGATCCGTCGAGAGCGAGATCGAGCCGCCCGAGCCTGCCGCGATAGCGAGGCATTCGCTGACAAGCTCCTTGTCGGGAAAATATTTTTCGGGAGCGCAGGCCGTGAAGTGCATCCCGACCTTGGCGCAGCCGACCATCAGCGAATTGCCCATGTTGTATCTCGCGTCGCCCATATAGACGAGTTTTTTGCCGCTCAGCGAGCCGAAATGCTCTTTTACGGTCATAAAATCCGCGAGTATCTGCGTCGGGTGAAACTCGTTCGTGAGCCCGTTCCATACCGGTACGCCGGAGTATTTTGCGAGCGCCTCGACGATTTCCTGCCCGTATCCGCGGTATTCTATACCGTCAAACATACGCCCGAGCACCCGCGCCGTGTCGGGGATGCTCTCCTTTTTTCCTATCTGAGAGCCGTCGGGGTCGAGATATACGGGATGCATGCCGAGGTCGGCCGCGGCGACCTCAAAGGAGCACCGCGTCCGCGTGCTTGTCTTTTCAAATATAAGCGCGACGTTTTTGCCCTCGCAGAATCTGTGAGGGACGCCGTTCTTTTTCATGTCTTTCAGCTTTGCCGCGAGGTCGATCAGACCTTCGATCTCTTCGCGCGAAAAGTCGAGAAGTTTAAGAAAGCTCCGTCCTTTTATGTCCATGGTCGTTCCGCCTTAAAACAATATCCATGATATTATACTCCGTTACGGCGCTTTTGTCAACAAAGCCCGCGCAAGTCATAAAAGAGGCCGAAAACTTCGGGCACTTGTCAAAGAGCCGTTACTGTGATATAATTTCCCCGGAGAAAAACGAAGATGCTTTTCATAGGAAAAACGAAAATCGAATACGGCCTCATGCTCGCGCCGATGGCGGGCACGACCGACCGCGCAGTGCGGGAGATCTGCCGCGAACACGGCGCGGAATACACCGTGTCGGAGATGATCTCCGCCGCCGCGATAAAATACGGGGATGAATATACCCTCTCACTCGGGAGGCTCGCCCCGGGAGAGCTCCCGGCCGCGGTGCAGATATTCGGCCACGACCCGGAGGTCATGGCTTACGCCGCCGAAAAGGTCGTCGAGGACGGCGAAAAAAACGGCGCGCTCCCCACGGCGATAGATATCAACGCGGGCTGTCCCATGAAAAAGATTGTTTGCAACGGCGACGGCTCGGCGCTTATGAAAACTCCCTCGCTGATATGCGGTATAGTGGATGCGGTCGTCAAGGCCGTCCGAATCCCCGTCACGGTCAAAATACGCACGGGATGGGACGGAGAACACAAAAACGCCGTCGAGGCGGCGAAGGCCGCCGAGGCGGGCGGCGCGTCGCTCATCACCGTCCACGGCAGGACGAGAGCGGATATGTACGAGCCGGGCGTTGACCTCGCCTCGATAGGGGACGTAAAACGCGCGGTCGAAGTTCCCGTGGTCGGGAACGGAGATATCGGGTGCGCCGCCGACGCGCTCAAAATGCTCGCCGAAACGGGATGCGACGGGATAATGATCGGCCGCGGCTCGGTCGGCAACCCGTGGATTTTTTCGGAGATCCGCGCGGCGCTCGGAGGGGAAAAGTATTCGCCCCCCGACATGGAGGAGATTCTCAAAACGGCGCTGACTCAGCTCGAAAGAGCGGTCGCTTACAAGGGAGAGCGCACGGCGGTCGCCGAGGGTAGGCGGCTCGTCGCCGCGTATTTCCGCGGTTTTCGCGGGGCCCCTCGGCTGAGGGACGCGCTTAACAGATGTTCGACCTTTGCCGGGGCGAAGGAGATAATCCTCTTGATGTCCGGGCAGAATGCGCACAAAAGCACAATTTAAGACATCATTCATTGAAAGATGTCCGGAATTATCTTGACAAATAAGGATTTTTGTGGCAAAATACAAGAAATTACGATACACTGAAAGTCACGCATGAAGAAAACGATTCCGATAAAAATCATATCTCTGCTCCTGCTCTGCGCCGTGCTGCTCGGATCGGTTTCATGTACCGCGGCGCATTCTCACACTTCGGAGCCCGACACCTCGACGGCGGCCGTCACTGTGGAGGACACAACGTCCCGGGAGCCCGACTCGACTGACGAAACGATCCCCGTTTCGACGGTCACCGAAACCTACGCCGGGACCGAGACGGATCTCCCGACCGAGACCGAAACTGAAACAGAGACCGAGACCGAAACAGAAACCGAGACCGAAACGGAAACCGCCGTGACGACCCTGCCTTGCGAGCACGAATACGCCCTTACGAAGCAGGTTGAGCCGACCTGTACGAAAAAAGGGAGCGTGACCTATACCTGCGTAAAATGCGGAGAATCGTACAGCGCGACCCTCCCGAAAAAGGGTCACGACGACGAAAGAGTCATCACTCCGCCGACCTGCGGAGCCGACGGATATACGACCGTTACCTGCAAAATCTGCGGCAGGACGGTGCGCGAGGACATAGTTCCGGCGACGGGAGAGCATGATTATGAAAGCGAAGTGACCGCGCCCACCTGCGGATACGCGGGATACACCACCCTGACCTGCCGGGTGTGCGGCCACGTTTCGGTGACGGATGTAACTCCGGCCACCGGAGAACACGAGGAACAGACGACCGTCGTTCCGCCGACCTGCGCCGTCGACGGGTACACGGAGAAAAAATGCCTCGTCTGCGGCAGGACTGTGCGCGAGGACGTTGTCCCTGCAACGGGAGAACACAGTTTTGAAACCAAGACTGTCCCCGCGACGTGCGTCAGGGACGGGAGCGTTTCCACGAAATGCACGGTGTGCGGCCTTGTGACCGAGTCGTCTGTAATTCCCGCAACGGGAAGGCACGAGTATCACAATCTGGTAGTGGCTCCGACCTGCTCGACGGAGGGATTCACCGCCACATACTGCGTCCTGTGCGGCGAAACGACATATTCCGACAGGGTCGCGGCGACGGGACACAACTTCGATGACGGCGAAACGGTCGAGGCGACCTGCCTGAGAGGGGAAAGACTCCGCCACTTCTGCCTCGATTGCGGGTTTATATGGGACGAGGAGATATCGCCGATGCCGTACCACGCCTTTTCGTGGACGGCGCCGAGCGCCAAGAAGGCAGTCACCGCGAGCGGGAATATCGAGGTCGTGTGCGACGCCTGCGGCACTGCGGCAACGTACAAATTCAACCTTCCCGAGGGCGGGCACAAGATCACGGCGCTGACCGTCACGAAGGCGCCGACCTGCAAGGAGGCGGGAGAATACACCTTTCTCTGTCCCCACTGCAATCAAACGCTCAAGGGGACGATAGACAAGATATCTCACGGTAACGGCGTGCAGGAGTGTTATACGGACCGCGACTGTACGAAGCCGTATCTCTGCGTCTTCTGTAAAGACAACATAGGCCAGCCGACGGGACACAAGTACGACGGCGGGACGTGGGTCTTTGAAAACGGCTTCGGCGACGGGGTCAAGCGCTATCACTGTTCCGTATGCGGACTGTACAAGGATTTCGTGATAAATCACAATCTCCCGGAGGAGCTGACGGACAATTCCGTAATACGCGCCCTCAGGTACATCGGCTACGACGTCGACGGCCTCATAAGGGACGGGCTGCTGTTCTCCGCCTACGGTTTTGATTCGCTTTCTCACAAATATCGGTCAAAAGTTTCTTATTCCATACCGATGAAGAACTCGCCGGAGGGCGCGGATTCCGTCGATATGGTAAAGGACAGTTCGACCTATACGGGGAAGGCCCCGAACGTTGCGAGATTCAGGAGCAAGGGGCTTATCTGCGCATCGTTCACCGCGTACTATCTTCTCAATTACCTCCCGAACATAGAGGGGATGGACGTGACCGACATCAACCGGGCCTTCCGCACGAAGACGAGCGTGGGATACAATCTCAAGGCGGTGAAAACCTGGTCGGTCTCGCTCGCGCTCGCGGCCCAGTCCGCCTACGGCAAGTCGGCGGAAAAGATCGGCACGAATTTCTCGAACGTCAACCGGTCAAAGCTGACCGCCGGGGACATAATCATATTCAAATCGAGATACACGGGAACAGACAACTCACACATAGCGCTCTATCTCGCGACCTGGAACGGCGTGGATTATGTAGCCCACTGTACGTACCCGTACGGTATTGAGATAACGACGGTCGATTCCGTGTTCGATCCTTACGGGGTCGAGGAGCTCGGCTCGGCGGTCAGCGCGATATATCACCTCAATCTGAAAAAAGCGGAGGTCACACAGTAAATGAAAAAACGGGTGTTAACCGCCGCCGCGCTGCTTGCCGCGCTGCTCGTCGTTTCTGCCTGCTCGGGTACGGACGCTCCGCCGGCGTCTTCCGGCACAACGGAAGAGCAGATCGTCCCGGTCACCTTCGTGGTGTCGGAGACGGAACCCTATCCCGTAGGGCTTCCCGAAACTCCGGAGGACGTCGCCGCGCTTTTATATCTTCTCAAAATCGACGCTCCTGCGGTAAAAGACAACCGCTCGGATCTCATTGAGCTCTGCTATATCGGATACTGCGCTCTGCCGGATCCCGACCGCGCACGCATCCCGGACGCAGATCTTCTGCCGTCGCTCAGGGACGAGGCGGCTCGCATGAACGTTCTGAAGGAATACCGCGATACGCGCGTGGATCACTCTAAGCTGCTTTTCGGGGCGTATAACGCAAAGCTCGGTTCCGAAAAGCAGATCGACGACCTCAAGGCCTGCGGAATGAATCTCATATGGGCGGCCGGAGGAACAAAATTTCATGATTATTACGCAAGTCTAGGGATCGGCGTGATAGACTGGGTAGTCGCGAGCGGGATACCCTTCAGATGGGACCCGAACGTTACGCTGGAAGATTACGAGAAGACTATCATAGAATACAAATACGACCACGAGGCGGTCTGGGGTTTTTATCAGAATGACGAGCCGAGCATTCACTCTCTCCAGATGATGAAGGAAAACGCCAACGTCTATAAAAAGCATTTTCCCGACGTCGCGGTCATCGAGAATCTTCTCCCGGGGACCGACGACGGAAAGCCCGGCGAGTGGTTCGGCGACGTTGATTACCGCACGTATCTCGAGACGTTCGCGTCTAGCGGGCTCTCGGATTATCTTTGTTATGACAGATACCTCTATGATTCACCCGGTACCGTCGTAACGGCGCTGCAGAATCTCGAGGTGGCCGCCGACGTGGCAGGGAAATACGGGCTCGACCTCTGGCTCATCGCAGGAGTTTACGACTCAACGTCGGGACTCAGCGCCGAGAAGATAAAGCTCCAGGCGTATACCGCCATGGCGTACGGTGTGAACTGCATTTCATACGCCTGCTGGACCGCCGACGGCTGGGGCACAACGGTCCTTAATTCAAAGGGCAACAAAAACCCGGTCTACGACGCTCTTAAAGAGGCGGTCCTTGACGCAAAGACCTTTTCGCCGATATACGTCAAATATTCCCGCACCGGCACGGCGATGATGACGGGCGACGGATATTTTGAAAGGACGGATTTCTTCCCCCAGTCGGGCATCAGAAAACTCAGCGGGGAGTACACGTTCGACTCGCTCGGCTCCGAAAAGATCACCTCGATGAAGGTATCGGACAAAGAGTTCGCGGTCGTGGGGAGGTTTGAGAAAAAGACGGGCAGGGACGGCGAGGCCTTCCTCATATACAACTGCACGGATTATAGTTTCAAACACACCACGGAGGCGACTGTATCGTTCACCGTTTCGGACTGCGTTTCGCTCGTGACGGTCTATGAAAAGGGCGTGCCGAGAGTACTCACCCCCACGGACGGGGTATATACCGTATCGACTCTTACCGATGCGGTGTTCGTTACTTTGGAATAATCTGAAGATAATAAAAAAATCCGGATGATATCCTGCGGGATGTCATCCGGTGTTTTTTGTATTCAAAGCGAAGCGTCTTCCTTTGCCCGGTTCAGCTCGGTCTCGAACGAGTTCCTGCGGTATTCCCCGTCTCTGTCTCTGTAAATGAACAGTCTGCCGCCGTCCATGCGGTATATCAGGTCCGCCCGGTCGGCGATCGTCAGGTCGTGGGTGACCATGACGACCGTCTGCCCGAGCGACTCTCTCGTGTGGAGGAGCAGCTCGAGGACCTCGTCGGCGTTCTCTCTGTCGAGATTGCCCGTCGGCTCGTCGGCGAAGAGCACCTCGGGGTCGTTTATCAGGGCTCGGGCAATGGCGACGCGCTGCGCCTGCCCTCCGCTCAGCTCGGACGGAAGATGATGGAGCCGGTCGGTGATGCCGAGCATCGTCGTCAGCTTTTTGAAATGCTCCTCGTACTGGCTCTCTGCCTTGTTGCACATTACCGTCGGGACGAGGATGTTCTCCATAGCCGTCAGCTGGGGGATCAGATTGTGCTTCTGGAAGATGAATCCGATATATTTTCCGCGGAATCTCGAGAGGTCGTCCCTGCCCATCGCGGTTATGTCATTGCTCCGTATTTTCACGGTGCCGCTCGTCGGCTTGTCTATTCCCGAGAGGATCTGCAGGAGCGTCGATTTGCCCGAGCCGGAGGCGCCGATTATAGCGACGAAATCCCCGCGTTCAACAGTCAGGTTTACCCGGTTGACCGCCGTCACGGTGTCGTCGTACTGTTTGTAAAGCTTTATTATGTTCGTAGCTTCAAGAAGAGCCATCGGAGTCCTCCTCAGTTGTCGTCTGTGAGATCGCCGGCAGCGGACGAGCGGCGAAGAGCGAAATATGACGTGATTACCGCCGCGGCCGACCCGACGGCCGTAAGCAGCAGCATAATGAGATAGAGCGCCGTCGGAAACCTGAAAGTGTGGTACAGAGATTCTCCGGCGATGAAATTCGCTATCCTGTACGAAACCGCTATCCCTATCGCCGAGAAAACGGCGGTAAACGCCGTGCTTATCGCGGCAAACGCGCAGGCGTCGGAGATATGGATGCGCCGGACCTCCCTGTCCGTTCCGCCAAACCACGAAAGGATAAGGAACTCGTCCCTGCGCTTGCCGTAAAATACGGTTTCGGAGAAGAACCAGAGCACCGGCGCCGCCACCGCGGTGAGGATGCCGAGCGCCGCCAGCATCTGAGGCCTGTGCTGCGCCTGTTCTATCTCCTTTTCGGCGGCGTAATGGGTGTTCTTTACGGTGATCCCGCCGTATATAGACGCCCATTCCCTCAGCTCTCTGTCGAGCTTTTCGATATCCGCGCTTTCGTCACAGTAAAGTTCGACCCTGGTGTACTCCCCCGCTCCCGCGATATCGCGCCAGTCGCTTTCCGAGAGATAGAGCGGTATCATCTCAAAGGTCGGCACGTCCTTCAGGACGGCGGCGACCTTAAGCGTGCGATAGGAATACGAATAGTATTTGAGCTTTGCCTGGAGGAGCTTTTCGCCTGTGAGAAGATCCAGCTCGGATCTTGTGACCTTCGTCCCTTCGCGCGGCTCTCCGGCAACAGCTATGCAGATCTCATCCCCGGGTTTTACGTTCATTACCCGGCGGTTGAATCTGTTCTGAACCACGATACACCAGCCTTCGCTGAGGGCGAGCGACAGATCGCCGTCGCAGCTGTACCGCGACAGCCAGTTTATGACCTCGGGATCGGTCGGAGAGAAGTCGACCGTGTCCGTGTATTTCGAGTATCCGTCCCCCGAATAGCCGACGAACCCGTCGGCAAACGGCAGTATCTTTCCTTTGCCGAAGGCCACGGCGGTGTTGAGCACGGCGGCGTTCCTGATCATTACCTTGTTCACGGCGCCGATCTCGGGGAAGGTAGCGAGCTGAGACGAGCATTCCTCGTCGTATACCGTCCCGTCCCTGAACGTAAGGGTGAACTGGGCGCCGGGCGCGTCGCTTTCCGCTCGCGCGATGAACGAGGTATAATAGAGCACCGACGCGCAGACAGCGAACGAAGCGGCGGCGGCCGTCGCTCTCAGGAAATATTTGCGGAAGCGAACGAACGAAAGGCGCTGATATTTTCCCGTGCCGCACCCGAGCAGCTCCGCCGAGCGGCGGGGCGAGGCGGCGTAATTTGAATTGTCCGCCGCGGAAATGTTTTTCACGGGATATATCCGGGACGTTACGAACATCGGGAATATCACCGACAGGAAAGATATAAGCGCCGTCAGAAGGAGAGTGAGCAGCCAGCCGACGGGCCTCGCCACGGCAAATCCCCCGCAGAGCAGCGAGGAAACGGCCGTGGAGACCGCCATCGACGGCAGATAGCACACCGCGACGATCAAGAGCATCTCAAACGCCGAGCCCTCGGTGAGCTTTCGGAAATCCGCGCCGCAGGTCATGTAGATACCGTATTCAAAGCGGAAATTGTTTATCCTCACGATATAAAGCGCCGTGAGAAGAAGCAGCGTGACCGCCGAAAATATCAGCATAAGCCGCAGGGTCAGGGCGTTGTTGCCGCTCTTCACGCCGGTATAGAGCGGCGTGAGGTAATAGCTCACCGAATCGTTTCCGAAAGAAAGCGCCGTCGCGAGGACCCCGCGCCGGAACTGCTTGAAATTTGTTTCGATGTCTTTTTTAAGTAGGATCCGGACGTTGTATACCTCTTCTCCGTCGACCGTGCCGGAGGGCAGGGCCTCGACGACCGTATAAATCGCGCCCTTTGAGACGGCGGAGGAATAATTGTGAAGATAGGCGACCTGGGATTCCGTCATACCGTAATATTCGACGTGATAATCGTATTCGTTCGCCGCGATGCGTTTTTCCTCTCTCGCGGCAAAGCCGTTCACGACAAAAAGCACCCCGAAGCATAGCTGAGATATAACGACGGCTATGAAAAACGGTATATACCGCCTGCCGTTATATCTCAGGGACCTCAGGGCGAGGGTCATATTTCTTTTAAGGTATGAAATCGCCTTTTCCATCTCAGTAGGTCGGGCTGTCGAGTCTCCACTCTCCCGACTGTTCGGTCAGATATATTTTTATATCGTAGGTCTTCCCGTCGGATGCGAGGGCTTTGCAGGCGTAGATCGCGTAGCCCTTCCCGGAGGAGGCGTAACGGCATTCGGTGACCTTTTCGTAGGATCTTATGTCAAATCCCTCGGCGGACACGTTGACCTTGAGAACGCCGGCAATTTCGGTGTATCTCGGGCTGAGCGAGCCGAGAACGGAATCGCCTCCGCTGACGCCCTCAAAGGCGGTCTTGTAGACCGCGTCGAGATATGATCTCGAATAGACCTTCTCCGCGGCGCGCTTGATGTCGGCTATCGACGAATAGCCGGTGCCTTCCTTTACGGGATAATAGGCGGTACCGGTATGCTCGGATTCATACGCCTCGTCGACCGCGGGGAGGCCTTTCCCGAATATGATCTCGTTAACTTCGTTTGAAAGCGGAAGGAGACCGTTTATGACCTCCATCGCCTCGTCGTCGGGGATACGCATGCCGGATGAACATCCGGCGAGAAGAATTATCAGACACAGTATAAGAGCTGTTTTTTTCATTTCATAATCCTTTTCGGGCTCGTCACGGGTTTTCTTCCGGCGCGTCCGGGACGTTTATTATCCTGAGCCCCTTTTTATCGGCGTATTTCACGGTCGAGGCCGTCCCTCCCTCGCTGTGGCGCAGGAAGGCAACGCATACGGCGGATCTTTCCACAAGCCGGCGGTTTCTTTCGTGCATGCACCACGGCGTAAACACCGGGGAGAGGATCTCGACGGAGTCCGCGGCGGCCTTAAGCGCGGCGAGCCGGCGCCTGTCGCCGTCCCCCCACCTGAGATCGTGGCCCTCGCAAGGGATAAGGAGGCGGAGCTCCATACCCTCGCGGCGGCTTTTCGCTTCGGCGACGGCCTCCGACGCCAGCATGTCAAATCCGACGGCGCCGCCCGCGTAAAATATCCTCATTCCCTCGCCGTACAGCTTTTCGATGATCACATCGAGGGATTTTTTAAGCGACCGCATATCCTGCGGCAGGACGCGATGTCCGGTGAAGCATACCGACACAAATCTCTCGTCAATAGTCATGACGCGTTCCCCAGAGTTATCATATTGTGCGGCAGGCCGGCCGCTTCGCTTATACGTCTTTCCCTGTCTGAGGCCGTGAAAAGCAGGACCTGTCCTCCCCTTGCCGAGAGCATCTCAAGGCACGCGAGCATGCGCCTGCCGTCGAGATGATTGAGCGTTTCGTCGAATATCATGGGAAGCGGCTCGCTCCCCGAGATCAGCTCAGCCATCGCGAGACGCAGGGATATGTAGGAACAGTCCGCGGTGCCCGTGCTCATATACCGCTCGTCGCGGATCACCTTCCCTCCGGCGCCGTCGCCCGGGGTAAAGGTGACGGCGAGAGAGCCGTCCACGCCCAGCGAGGCGTATTTGCCCGAGGTGAGCACCGACATTTTTTCCGAAGCTATGCGCTTGATCGACGGAGCGACGGACATCCTTATCTCGTCGGCCGCCTGCGCGAGCGCTTTTTCCGCGAGAAGCACGGCGTCAAAGGTCTCGCCGAGACGGGATATCTCGTCCTCTGTCTGCCTCAGTTCCACGGCTTTTTCCGCGGAATCGTATCCCTCGAGCCGGGCGATCTCCTCGCGAACGCCGAGAAGTTCGCGGTTGAGCCGTACCGTCTCGGCGGCGAGCGCTTCCATTCCCTCGGTGTACGTCGTTTCTCCGTATCCCTCGGGCAGGATGATGTCGCGCCCGTCGTCCGTAGGGGTGCTCTCGCTCTGAAGGAGAGTGTCAAAGCGGATCTTTTCCTCCGTATAGGCGGAGTTGAGGGCCGCGTATTCGGCTCCGAGCCGCTCGTGCTCGCCGATTATTTCTTCAAGTTCTCCGACGGGGTCGGATGAGGTCAGGCGGTAAATCTTCAGGCGCTCGTTAACCTCTGTCCGGGTGCGCTGAGCGGCCGCCTCGAAGGCGTTTTTCTTTTCAAGAGCCGCCGCGCATAGCTCCGCGGTCTGCTTTTTTGCCTCGTCGTATTCGGAAAAATCTCTCAGCCGGTCGATCTTTCTTCTGACTCTGTTCACGCCGAGGATGAGCAGAATGAAAGCCGTGAGACAGGCGGCGGATGCGACGGGGAAAACGATCCTCGGCGCGGTCGGCATCCCGGCGAAGAACGCGACGAGCGTCAGGGCGAGGGTCGCCGTGAAGAGCCCGAGCGCGGCGTAAGCCGCGACGGAGAGCAGATTCTGTTTTTTGATCCCTGATCTGATCTCCGGCTCCGCCTCGCTCCTCGCGAGCCGGCAGACCTCCTCGGCCTGAGCGGCGAATTCTTTTTTCTGTTCGTATTCGGAGCGGGCTGCCTCCGCGGCCGCCTCGGCCTCCGCGCCCCGCGAGACCGTTTCTTTTATGAACTCGACGTCTCCGGGATTCGGAAAACGCCCGCGAACGAGCCAGGAGTTTTCAAACTCGTCGTGTCTTCTGTTCGCCTCGTCCGTTTCGCGCCTTTTTTTATCAAGGTCGGCGGCTTTTTCCCTCAGTTTGCCGATGAGATACGTTATCCTGTCCTGTTTGAGCCGGCTCTCCTCGGCGGATATCTCTCCGATGCGCCGCTCGAGCGCGGTTTTCTGCGTGCTCAGCTCGGCCGCGCGGAGCTCTCTTTCCTTTATTTCGTCAAGCTCGCGGCGGAGCTTTTTCGCTTTTGCGTCGAGTTCGTTCAGCCGCCCGCCGTCGCCGCGCTTTGCCCTGAGGTCCGTGTGAAGTTTACCGAGCGCCTTGCCCGCCTGCTCCGCGCTTATGCGCTCGCTGCCGCCGGTCAGGATGTTCTGTACCGCGGTGACCACCCCTCCGCCGGAGGGCTTTGGGTCCGAGGCCGTGAGGACAGACGAAAAGAGCCGCCCATCGGGTATTCCGGTGAAAAACTCCCCGGGGCAGAGGCCGGTGTCGACCTTTATTCCGTTTTTAAATATCGAGACCCGTTTTGCCGTCCCGTCCTCAAACCGCTCGACCGTATATATATCGCCGGACTTTTCGATCACGGCGGAACCCGAGCAGGACGAGCCGGAAAAAGGCGTGTACAGTTCTCTTTCCCCGCGCTCGAAGCCATAGAAAAGGAAGCGGACAAAATCCGCGACCGTGCTTTTGCCGGTCTCGTTTCCGCTTTCTATAATGTTAAGCCCGTCGCCGAACGGGACCTCCGTCCCGCTCATACCGGCAAACGAGCCCACGCGCAGGGAAATGATTTTCATGTTATCTCACGGGCGGCACGAAACCGACCTTTTTTCTAACTTTCGAGAGGGTCCTCGCGGCGATCCTCGATGCGCGCTCTGCGCCTTCCTTCATCACGGATTCGAGATACGGCTTGTCCGCAACGAGCCGGTCGTATTCCGCGTGAAGCGGAGCGAGCCCGTCGGCGACGGCCTCACCGACCGCGGTCTTGAAATCGCCGTACCCCCGCCCGTCAAATTCCTTTTCTATCTCGGGATCGGTTTTCCCCGTGAACGAGGAATAGATCGTCATGAGGTTGTTTATCCCGTCCTTGCCCTCCGCGCGCCGGACGACGGTGTCGGAATCGGTGACAGCCCGGCGGAACTTTCTCATGATGTCGTCTTTTCCGTCGAGTATGAAGACGCTCGCGTTGACGTTGGCGTCGGATTTGCTCATTTTCTTTTCCGGCTCGGCGAGGGACATGATCTTTGCGCCGATCTTGGGCGTGTATCCCGTCGGGACGGTGAAGGTCCCCGGGAAAATGCCGTTGAATCTCTCGGCTACGTCGCGAGTGAGCTCAATATGCTGCATCTGGTCCACCCCCACGGGGACGAGATCCGCCTGATAAAGGAGGATATCGGACGCCATCAAACCGGGGTAGGTGAAGAGCCCGGCGTTTATGTTGTCCGCGAATTTGCGGCTTTTGTCCTTGAACTGCGTCATTCGTGAAAGCTCACCGAACATGGTAAAGCAGTTCAGTATCCACGAAAGCTCGGCGTGTGCCGGCACGTGGCTCTGAACGAACAGTATGTTTTTTTGCGGATCGAGACCCGCTGCGAGATAGAGCGCGAGCGTCTCGTACGTACGGCGCCTGAGCTCGGCAGGGTCCTGTCTGACCGTTATCGCGTGCATATCGACGACGCAGTATAGACAGTCGTATTCGTCCTCGAGAAGCTTCCAGTTGCGTACCGCCCCGAGATAGTTGCCGATAGTCAGTTTGCCGCTCGGCTGAGCGCCCGAAAAAATTCTTTTTTTCTGTTCCGCGGCGTTTGCGGCCGCTATGTTTGTTTCCATATTCTGCGATTGACCTCTTCCGTGAATAATAAAATCCCATATATATTATATTCTTTTCGCACCATAAAGTCAAGGACCGGAGCGGTTTCCCGCCCCGGCCCGGGGTATAATATTATGATTGCTGACCGACGAAGGCGTTTTATACTCCCCTGAGGGATATATTCATATCGGCGTGCTCGGAGGCGAGCCGGGCGGTCATTTCCCTGAGCTCCGAGGGCAGATATCCCGTCACGGTCCCGTCCATCACCTTGTCGGACGCGCGGTACGCCTGGAGATAATAATTCTGCCCGCTGCCGAGCATCCCGGCGATCTCGGAAAGGTCGCCGTACTCGTGAAATGTTTTTGTGACGGTCGTCCTGAACTCGTGAGGGACGGATGTGGATTTCAAAACATCTATGCTTTCGATTATTCGGGAAATGTCAAAACCCTTTCTGCCGACGGTCTCGCCGTATTTTGCGGGAGAATTCTTGACGTCCATCGCGACGTAATCGCATAGTCCTTCGTTAAGCATATATCTGAGTTCCGAAGGGAAGGTTCCGTTCGTGTCAATCTTGACGAGAAAACCGAGATTCTTGATCTTTTCTGCAAAAACCGGCAGATCTTTCTGAAGCATCGGCTCGCCGCCCGTCACGCAGACGCCGTCGAGTATACCGCGGCGTCGCGAAAGGAGCCCGATGACCTCCTCCTCGGGTATCACGGGATAAGCCCCGGGATCGAGTACGAGGTCGGCGTTGTGACAGAAGGGACAGCGCATGTTGCATCCGCCGGTGAAGACCGTACAGGCGGTCTTCCCGGGGAAATCGAGCATCGTCAGCTTCTGAAAACCGTGTATTATCATTGAGTGCCGGTCGGCTCGGTTTCGGGAGCGTCGGTCTGTATCTCCGTCGCCTCCCCGCTGTCTTCGGTCTCGGGCGCGTCCGTGCCGGTATCCGGAAGACCGGAAGTTTCTTCGGTCACGGATTCGTCGGGCGGAGCGTCAGTGATTATTTCGCTTGTCTGTTGTTCCGATGAGACGTCCGCTGCGGTTTCGCTCGTCACGGGTTCCGAGCCGGACGTGTCGGGGATATCAGAGCTCACGGGCGCGGCGGAGGTGACCTCCGTCGTCACGACGGGCGGCTCGGTGGTCTTGTCCGCCGTAACCGGATAATCGGCAGTGCCGAGCGGAAGCTTTTTCTTCAGCGATTCCCTGATCTTTTCGAGTTTCGGCAATACGACCGACATGCCCCTCATGCTCGCGTAAGAATATTCGCCCGATCCCGGAACGCTGTAGCTCTTAACCTCGTTTCCGATAAGCGGATAAAGCATGCTTACGAGATCAAGGAGCTGCATCGACGTCATGTTGTAGACGCGGATATAGTTCGTTACGTTGTTGACGAGCTTGAGAATGGTGGAAAGATCCGCGTCCTTGAATCGGTTGTAGACCGACATGAGGAGTTTTCTCTGCCGTGCCGTGCGGTTGAAATCGGAATCTATCTTGCGTATACGGGCGTATGCCAGCGCCATGTGGCCCGGAACGTTTTTATTCAGGCCGATTTTCGCCACGCTGCCGTCCGGATAGGTCCCGAAGCCGTTCTTGACGAGATTCTTGACCTCTTTCTCGGTAAACGTCAGGTCTACGCCGCCGAGCGTGTCGATTATATCTATGAACGATTCGAAATTTACGACGATACCGTAGTCGCAGGTTATGCCGAAATTGCGCTTCATAACGTCAAACATCAGTTTGAACCCGCCGAATTTGTAGGCGGCGTTCAGTCTGTTGTCGGAATATCCGTTTCCGATCTGGACGTACGTGTCCCTCAGGAAAGAAACGAGTGAGATGCCGCCCGTCGACGGGTTGACGGACAGGAGGATCATCGAATCCGATCTGCCGCGGGATTTGAAGCTTCCGTTGTCCTGACCGACGAGCATGATGTTGATTAGTCCGTCGTCGCCGAGCGGCGTGAGGTCCTCCGGCCATGAGATAGAGGCGGGGTCCTGATAAGTCACCTTTTCGCTTGTGAGACTCGATTTTCCTGGCTCGGTGGCGCTCGCATCCTTCGTCGTCGTGACGGAAGGATCGTCAACATCAGACGTGACGTCGGAGGACGTTCCGTCGTTCGCGGTTTCGCTTTCGTTCGGCTCCGTTTCGGTATACTCGTCCCACGAGGTATCGTCGTCGATTATATACGACTCGTTCGGGTCGTCTGTCACGAAATCCTCGTCTTTCGGAAGGATCACGTTATCTTCGGTTTCCGGGAGGACTATCTGATTGAATATGTGCTGATAATAGGCGAAGGCCGCTCCCGCGGCGATCACGGCGAGCGACACGATCGAGATCAGCGCGATGAGGACGATTTTGAGCGCGGCCGGCATCTTTTTCTTCGCGGACGCCGCGGTCTGCGCGGCCGCGTT
>JAFZCF010000050.1 GCA_017552165.1 Clostridia bacterium | reverse complement strand
CGGTCGCGGAGCGCGAAGGATACGATATAAGGATCGTACGCGGGGACATGACGAAGAGACTTCCATTTGATGATGGAGAGTTCGACATCATTTTTCACCCCGTGTCGAACTGCTATATAAAGGACGTAAAGAGCGTCTGGAAAGAATGCTTCAGAGTCCTGAAACCCGGCGGGCTGCTGCTTTCCGGCGTGGATTACTTCATAAACTACATCGTTGACGGAGACGAGCGAGAGATAGTCAACACTCTGCCGTTCGACCCCACCGAGAACGAGGAATACCGAAAACAGCTCGAAGCGGACGACGCCGGCATGCAGTTCTCCCATACTCTCGAGGAACAGATTAACGGTCAGCTCGAGGCGGGCTTTACTCTTCTCGAACTTTATGAAGACACGAACGGCGAGGGCCGTCTGCATGAAATGAACATCCCCACGTTCATAGTGATGAAGTCCGTAAAAAGGATATAATAGCGTTAAAGTCAAAAAGAGACATTCCTCACTTGACAGGCGAGACGATAAGATGTAAAATAGCGTCATGCGATCCCCGTATGAAAAAGGAAGGGTAAACCAATGACAGATGAACGGTACATGAGCAATCTTCTGCCCCCGAAGGGTAAGATCGAAGCGGTGCTCGACACCGACGCATACAACGAGATCGACGATCAGTTCGCGCTTTCCTACCTTCTCAAATATCCCGAAAAGGTCAATCTGCTTGCCGTATTCGCCGCGCCGTTTCTGAACGGCCGCTCGGTAAGCCCCGCTGACGGAATGGAAAAAAGCTACGACGAGATAAAGAAACTGCTCGGTCTCGCCGGCGTCGAAAAGCCGGTTTTCAGGGGATCTGAAAAATATCTTCCCGACGAAAAGACTCCCGTCGTCTCCGACGCCGCCGCGGAACTCGTGAGGCTTGCGTCGGAACATTCTCCCGAAAAGCCGCTTTACGTCGTCGCTATCGGCGCGATAACGAACATCGCCTCGACTCTCATCATGAATCCGGAGATCGCCGAGAACGTCGTCATCGTCTGGCTCGGAGGCCACGCCCACAGCTGGCCGAACACAAAAGAGTTCAATATGTACCAGGATATCGCCGCCGCGCGCGTTGTCATGTCCTCCCCCGCTCCGTTCGTTCAGCTGCCCTGCATGGGAGTCGTTTCCGAATTCCGCGTTTCAGGACCCGAGCTCGAATACTGGCTCAGGGGAAAAAACAGACTGGCCGACTATCTTGCCGACCAGACAATCGCCGAGGCGGAAAGCTATGCAGCGGGGACCGCGTGGACGCGCGTCGTATGGGACGTGACCGCCGCCGCCTGGCTCGTGAACGACGGAAACAGGTTCCTTGTTCCCGAGATAAGACAGACGGTGCTCCCGGGATACGACTTCAGATACCGCGACGAAATCGACAAAAAATGCGTTTACGTCAGACAGATAAGACGCGACGCGCTTATGACTGACCTAATGAAACGTCTTACGGAGGAATAAAAAATGGCAGACATCAGAGCAACCGTCTGGAATGAGTTCAGACATGAAAAAACGGACGAGGCGGTAAAGAAGATTTACCCCGACGGTCTCCACGCTGAGATAGGCAGGGCTCTCACCGCGGCCGGAGAGATCGACGTCACGCTGGCCTCGCTCGACGACCCGGAACAGGGCCTCCCTGACGAAGTGCTCGTGAACACCGACGTACTTCTGTGGTGGGGACATATGTTCCACGGTCAGGTCGACGACGAGCTCGTTGCAAAAATCAAACGCCGCGTGCTCGAAGGTATGGGACTTGTAGTCCTGCATTCGGGACATCACTCAAAGGTTTTCCGCTCAGTCGTGAGCGGGACCGGCAATCTCCTCTGGGGCAACTGTATAAAAGAAGTCGTATGGAATATCGCGCCGACACATCCGATCGCGGCGGGCGTACCGTCTCACTTCGTTCTTGACAAAGAAGAGGTTTACGCCGAGCCGTTCGGAATACCCAAGCCCGACGAGCTGATTTTTGCCTCGTGGTTTGAAAACGGATGCGTCTTCCGCTCCGGCTGTCTCTGGAACAGAGGGCACGGCAAGGTGTTCTATTTCCAGCCCGGACACGAGGAGGTCCCGACCTTCTTCAACGAGAACGTCAGAAAGATAATTGTAAACGCCGTCCGCTACTGCTCTCCGAAGCATACCGAGGGATACAGACCGACGCCCGATTACGAATGCCCGTACATAGGCGGCAGCTTTATCGGCGGTGACGAAATAGAAGATTTCCGTTTTTGATTATTCAACCGTGCCCCGATTTACCGGGGCGCGGCGTTTTTTTGAAAAACGCTTGACAAAGCGGCGCGGACGTGGTATAATACGCCTGTAAACAAAAACGCTTTACAGTTTGGAGACAAGACATGCCGAAGGATCTGACCGTCTCGCTGCTGCTCGATTTCTACGGCGACATACTGCCGGACGGGCAGAGAGAAGCCATGGATATGTTCTTTAACGGGGATCTTTCCCTGTCCGAGATATCGGAGATAACAGGACTAACCCGACAGGGGGCCCGCGAGAGGATCGTGCGGGGAGAAAAGACCGTCCGCGAACTTGAGGAAAAGCTCGGGCTCGCCTCGCGGTTCTCGGAGATCAGGGAGATCACGTCGGAAATAAACGAAAAGCTGAAAACGCTTTCCGCCGAGCACGGCGTCGACGTCTCTTCCCTTTTAACGCTTACAGAAAGGCTGCTCGACTGAGCCGGGATACAAAATGTTTGAAGGTTTGACCGAAAAAATAAACGCCGCGTTCAAAAAGTTCCGCAGCAAAGGGAAACTGAGCGAAGCCGACGTCAAGACCGGCATGCGCGAGATCAAGCTCGCGCTGCTCGAGGCGGACGTAAACTATAAGGTCGTAAAGGACTTTGTCGCAAAGGTGACGGAGCGCGCCGTCGGCGCCGAGGTGCTCGAAAGTCTCCTCCCCGCCCAGCAGATCGTAAAGATCGTAAACGAGGAGCTCACGTCGCTGATGGGCGGCACGGGCGAGAGGATCAGGCTCGCTTCCCGCCCGCCGACGATCGTCATGATGGTCGGTCTTCAGGGCTCGGGCAAAACCACGCACTGCGGAAAGATCGCCGGCATGTTCAAGTCTCAGGGGCGCCGTCCTCTGCTCGTCGCCTGCGACGTTTACCGTCCCGCCGCCGTGAAACAGCTCCAGGTCGTCGGATCGCAGCTCGATATTCCCGTATTCGATATGGGCACGGACAATGACCCCGTCGACATCGCAAAGGCCGGGATTGAGCACGCCGTGAAATACGGACATGACATCGTGTTCATAGACACGGCCGGCCGCCTTCACATCGACGAAAAGATGATGAAGGAACTTGAGGCGATAAAAAACGCCGTCAATCCCCATGAGATACTCCTCGTCATCGACGCGATGCTCGGCCAGGACGCCGTGAACGTCGCCGAGACCTTCAACGACACGCTCGATATAACCGGCGTCGTGCTCACAAAGCTCGACGGCGACACGAGAGGCGGCGCCGCCCTGTCCGTCAGACAGGTGACCGGCAAGCCCATAAAGTTCGTCGGAGTCGGTGAAAAGCTCGACGCGATAGAACAGTTCTATCCCGACAGGATGGCTTCGCGTATCCTCGGAATGGGAGACGTGCTGACGCTCATCGAAAAGGCCGAGGCGGCGTACGACGAAAAACAGGCCGAGGAACTCGAGAAAAAGCTCCGCAAATCCGAGTTCACCCTTGAGGACTATCTGGATCAGCTTCGTCAGGTCAAAAAGATGGGGCCGATCAAGGACATCCTCGCAAAGATCCCGGGCATCGACAGGAGCCAGCTTGAAAAAGCGAACATCGACGAGCGCGCGTTCGACAGGATGCAGGCGATCATCCTCTCGATGACCCTTAAAGAGCGCCGCAAGCCGAACGTGATCAACCCTTCCCGCAAAAAGCGCATCGCGGCCGGGTCGGGAACCAAGGTAGAGGACGTCAACCGGCTTCTCAAACAGTATGAGCAGACCTGCAAGATGATGAAGGAAATGTCATCCGGCAAGTTCAACCGCCTTATGAAAAAAGGCAAGCTCGGGAATTACAACAAATTCCGCTGACAAACACAGAAAACCGCGGGCAAAACCCGGTGATATAAATAATTTAACGGCACAGCCGTGGAGGAAAAAATGGCAGTTAAAATCAGACTCAGAAGAATGGGCGCAAAGAAGGCTCCTTTTTACCGCATCGTCGTCGCAGATTCGAGATCTCCCCGTGACGGAAGATTCATCGAAGAAATCGGATACTATGACCCGATGAAGGATCCCGCAGACATCGTTATAAACGGCGAAAAAGCGTCCGAATGGATCAAGAACGGCGCTCAGCCCACCGAGACGGTCCGCGCACTTCTCAAAAAGCAGAACATAATCGGGTGATAAAATGCCTGAACTCGAGAAACTTCTGCTCGACGTTTCCCGCGCTATAGTCGATTGCCCGGACGAGGTCCGCGTTGACGTCGATGTGGACGGCGACAACGTCGTTTTCACGCTTCACGTCGCGCCCTCCGATATGGGAAAGATAATCGGCAAGCACGGCAAGAACGCAAAGAGCATCCGCACGCTGATGAAAGCCGCGGGCTCGCTCTACAACGTCAGGACGGACGTCGAGATCGCAGAGGACGAAGACTGATCCCCTTATGGACGCCCTGATAATCTCAGATACTCACGGCTCTGCGGACAGAGTCGCCGAAATACTGAGACGCGCCTGCGCCGTTTCGCGGCCGGACGCGGTGTTTTTTCTGGGCGACGGGCTCCGTGACCTTCAGGAAGCGGAGCGGCTTGGGCTCAAAGTCTGCGCAGTCGCCGGAAACTGCGATATGTTTTCGGACGTCCCGCCCGAGCGCGTCGTGTTTTTCGGCGGAAAGAGGATCCTCCTGCTTCACGGCCACACGAGAGGCGTCAAGCACGGCACGGACGCGCTGCTCGGCTACGCCCTGAAGATCGGCGCGGACGCCGCACTGTACGGGCACACCCACGTAAGGGATCTGCATACCGAAAACGGCGTCACGCTTTTCAACCCCGGCTCGGTCGGATTCCCGGAAAGGGGCGCGCCGTCCTTCGGCACTCTGTCTGTAAAAGACGGGAATATGCTTTTCTCGTTCGGTGAGCTGTGATGTTCTACCGTCCCGAAAGAAACAGATTTCCCGCGGCCGCAGTATGCGTGATACTCTTTGCCCTGGCTACGGCGTCGGTGGTTATTCCAAAACTGACGCCCCTGCCCGAGGCCCCGTTTCTCGCGGCGCTTATGCTTGCGCTCTCGGTCATTATAATGGTGACCGACAGATATCTGATCTGCGACGTCTTTTACACGGTAGACGGCGGATATTTCTGCGCCGCAAGGACCGGCAGGGGGATAGTATTCCGCCGCAGTGCGGCCCTTATCTCGGACGTGATAACCGTCAAAGAGTGGAAAGAACTTAAAAAATCATCAAAAAAAGACGGCATCGGGACAGGGGAAATAAATCTCCTTCCCGATCTAATGCCGAAAAAGAAGATCGTCGTCGTTTTCAGATTCGGGGATAATCTTACCGGAGTTCTTCTCCAGGGCGGTGACGATCTCAAAAATCAGATGATGAGGTTTGCCCCGCTGGATATCACCTGATACCTGCAGTGCCCAACCAAAATATAATATGCGGGCGTGGCGGAACTGGCAGACGCACAAGATTTAGGATCTTGCTCCGAAAGGAATGCAGGTTCGACCCCTGTCGCCCGCACCATAAAGAAACGTCTTTTGTCAACCAGGGCATGGTAACGACTTATAAATTCGCTGTGAGAGGCAATGATTTTTTTGCGTATGTGTTAGAATGCAGTACAGAAAACTTCACAATGGTCAGGCGCTTCCTGCCGTAAAAGACAAGCGGGATATTTTTAACGGAAATGTGCATGACGCGGGTGGTTTTTTACTCGCTTACATCTCTTCGTGTTTTCTTGTAATTGGATGTGGTATCTGTTTCGCTTATATCATTTGGTTTTGTCCGTATTCTGCCATCAATACTATTGAGCAAACTGTCATATTTGAAAACGGTATTGTAGATGATGATGCGTATGTCATGACCACAGCGAACGGTGAAACATATAAAGTGGTTTACTGGAATGAACGGGAAGAAAATGAAAAGATACAAGGCGTTTGTGATGGAATTACCGAGGTAATAGTCTTTGTCGAAAAGATCAAGGACAAAAGAGGCGGCACAACGAAGTGTTGGTCAATTCAGCAGATTCAGTGTGATGATACAGTGATTTTGAGTTTTGAAGAATCCAACCGTCTTCATCAGAAACACCTTGCACCATTGGTCCTTATTCCAATCGTTCTTGCGATTATTTTGATATTGTGCATCATCGGTTCCATCATAGTCGGTCGAAATCCCAAGAAATATAAATGCTACGTTAAGTTTTTCTTTAAGAGTGGGTATATCAAACAATGAACCTAAGCAAACAGGCAAGAAATTCCTCCTTTTTTGACTCTGTCATCATTTGCTCGGAAAATTTCCTTTCCCAATACGGTTTTACCAGAAGCGGAAAATCTCCGACATTTTATAAAATTTCCGGCAACAAATCAAAGGGAGCCGTTATCCATTTTAAACGATCGTTGGGTAATACCGCTGACTGCACTACTTTTGGAATAAACTATGCTATTTTGACGTCAACAGATGTTTTAAGCTGCGGCGGAAACGGCAAAGTTACCGTTGCCTTTCTAAAACAATTTGCTTCGAATGGCGGTTTATCTTTTGACGTTTATCATATTGACGAGCTGAAAATGATATCTGAGAAGCCGTATGATTACTTCACTTCCAACGTCAAGCCAAAGTTGCTTAGAATCGTTGAAGAAGCGATTTTTTCCGACCTCATAGGCACACCCGGGTATAATAGACTTGATTGATTTGTCCAGGTGACTGGCGAAACATGCCGACGGTTTCAATTCTACATGAAATCCCCATAGCGCAGTCGGGAAGTTTTTACAGACGACTGCACTATGGGGAAATTTTTTTACAATCTCAACTGCGGTGGTATGAGTTCAGCTTTTTCACCGAAAGATATTCTATATCGACCGATCCTTTGACATCAAGAGAATAGGTGCGTTCGGCTTTCGTTGAAAAGTTTTTAAGGCAAAGAGCGCCGGTCCCGTCGTTTGCGAACACCTCGATAACTCCGTTGTCAACCACTATTTTGAGGGTTATTTCGTCATCCGCGTACGGCAGGTAGGTGCGCGCGCTGCCGACTGTCGTCGTGAGCGTAAGTCTTTTTTTCGACACGTCGTATATCAGATACGCTCTGTCTCTGAGAACAAACGCGATTTCTTCAGCGTTTGCGGTGTTTATCTTCGCGTCGATGACGCAGGCGTTTCCGGTCACGCCGCTCAGGAGATCGGACTGACAGTTCTTTTCATTTTCGACCCTCAGGACTTCCTCTCCCTCGAGGACAGACAGTTCTTCGACGGGCACCGCCGTAAGTTTATATCCCGTTCCCTCGGAAACGAGCTTCGTCTCGTATGGGACGCTCATTATGCCGTTCCAGCCCTTTCCTTCCGTCGACTGCGCGGTAAAGTCCCTTACCCAGGCAAATATGACGGTCCTGCCCTTCGGATCGTTATAGTAGCTCTGAGTCGCGTATCCGTCGCCGATCACGAATCCGTCGTACCTGTCGCTTTCGGCAGTAAAGACGTATTTCCCTTCCGCGTCTTTTTTGAGATCCCCGACAACGTAATAATCACCGCCGCCGATAAAGACCCATTTGATATTGTTCCTGTCGCCGTCCAGCGGCATAGGGATAAGATCGGGACACTCTGTATAAATCTCGCTCCCGTCTTTATAATTCAGGGCGCTGTTGAAAGTCCAGTCCTTCAGATCGTGGGAGGTGAAGATCTGCGCGCGCCCTCCGGCGACTATCATGAGCCATATCCCGCCGGCGGGCTCGTCGGGATCTTCTATCCACATGACTTTCGGGTCCCTGAAATCAACGATGCCGAAGTCGCTCGAGGCGATGACGGGATTGTTTTCGTATTTTATCCAGTTGAAGCCGCCGTCAAGGGAATACGCAATGTGCTGCCTCTGCGAGCCCCAGTCGGATCTTACGGTATAGATCGCGACAAATCTCTGACGCGGGTCGACCGAATCGTCGAAGAATCCGCTGGTGTTGTTTCTGTCGACGACACAGCTCCCGGACCATATCGCGCCGTCGGAGTCGGGCGCGATCGCTATCTCCTCGCGGGACCAGTGGAACAGGTCCTTTGAGACGGTGTGAGCCCAGTATTTGATCCCCGATTCGGTTGATCCCGGAGTATACTGCAAAAACATGTGCCATGTTTCTGTTTTTTCATCGTATACCAGCCCGTTCGGGTCGTTAAGCCAGGAGTCAGCGACAGTGAAGTGCGCGTACGGCCTGTATTCGTCCGAATATATTGCCTCGTCGGTCTCGTACCTGACGGCTATGACGCGCGAGACCGAGACGCTCCCGTCGCTTCCGACCGAGAAAATTTCAAAATCGTTCGTTCCCACCGAAAGCGGGAGAGTGACGCGGCCGATCTCCGATCTGTAATGCATGCCGTTTACGTAGATCTCTGCGTTCTCCTCGGGTTTTATCCCGAGCTTCAGACAGTCGTTTTTATAAGGAAGATTTACAAAATAGCACCGAACGGCTCTGTCAAACGCGGGGCGAAGGACGGCGTCCCCGACGACCGACAGCTCTTTCAGATGATTTTCGGATTCAATTACTCTTACCTTCGTGTTGCTGAATTCGACCGAGGCATAATAAGTCTGCAGACCTATATATCCGCCTCTGTAATCGCTGTCCGTAATGGAGGCGACGAGCTTGCCGTCAAGCCAGAAAGCGAAAACCCCGCCGGGATAAATATCGACGCGCAGATTGAAATCCTTTTTGAACTGTTCTTTTTCGGTCAGAGGCCGCTGGGCAGTGCTTGCGGTGCCGACCGTTCCGGTATTTACGGAGAAGAGCCGTGTGTTCTTGAAATTATCTCTGTCAACGTTGACGCAATACCATCCGGCGGAAGGATCCGATCGGTCTTGTACGCCGAAAACTATACCGCATGCGGTGCCGTCTTTGAAATGAATATCGGTAGAAACGGACATCGTGCTCCCCGGATCGTGCCTGATATCGCTCATTATGAAGCAGTCTCCCGCGTTTTCGTTAGCGCCGGAAAGCGCGCCTTCCGAGGCGTTCCATTCCCCGGAAACAGGGTTCATCGATGAATAATCGAGTACGTCCCAGGCGGGTTCGGTAAAGTCCGACGGCTCGAGGGCGTCAAGGCCCGGATCGGCGGTCGTCACGGTATCGGACGTCGGCCGTTCCGTCCGACCCGGATCGTTTGCGGAACCGCAGGAAAAGAGAAGCATAAGCAGACACACCCCCAAAGTTGCTGATAAAAGAATAGCCGGTATTTTTTTCATGTTTACACGTATAATGCAGTATCCCAAACGGCAACTGCGTTTTTCCTCTCTTTGGGATTATTTCACCTGATCGGGAAGCCGAAGGAAAGGGCCGCCGAGTGAACTGCGCACCCGCTCTGTGATGTATATTATACCATTACCGGCTCGTTTGTCAATCCCGAACGGACCGAAACCGGTTTTATGAAAGAATTAACTACACTTGATCTTCGTCCACAGATGAGTTTATATCAAATGGCATCTCATGAAATAAAAGCCCGTCCCGGATTTTCCCGGGACGGGCTTTTGTTTCATTTGCCTTCCACAAGG
>JAFZCF010000049.1 GCA_017552165.1 Clostridia bacterium | reverse complement strand
TTCCCGTTCTCATATAAGAGAAGTCGGTCGAAGCGAAATCGGGATGATTAAACATGGCAATGAACATAGTCGGAACGCCGTTGAAGCAGGTTATCCGCTCGGAATTGATACACGCGAGCGAAGACTTTGCGGAGAAATACGGCAGAGGGCTGAGCGTTCCGCCGTGCGTCATCATCGAAGTCATCGAGAGAACCATGCCGAAGCAATGGAACATCGGGACCTGGATCATCATTCTGTCGGCGGTGGAAAGATCCATTCTGTCGCCGATAATTTTTCCGTCGTTAAGAATGTTGCTGTGGGTAAGCATGACGCCTTTCGGAAATCCGGTAGTTCCGGAGGTATACTGCATATTGCAGACGTCGTCCGGTCTGACCATGGAAGCGCGTCTGCGCACCTCTTCGCGAGGGATCTTGCAGCCGATCGAAGGCAGATCCTCCCAGCGTATGCATCCTTCCATCTCAAAATCAACGGTGATCACGTTGCGAAGGAAAGGCAGCCTCTTTGAATAAAGTGATTCGCCCTCTTTTACCGAAGAGAGCTCGGGGCAGAGCTCGCGGATAATATCGGAATAAATAACGTCCTTAGAGTACTCGATCATAACGAGCGTGTGAGTGTCGGACTGACGGAGCAGATATTCTACTTCGCTTATCTTGTAAGCGCTGTTAACGGTCACGAGAACGGCGCCGATTTTCGTTGCAGCCCAGAAAGTTATAAACCACGCCGGGACGTTTGTCGCCCAGACTGCCACGTGATAGCCGGGCTTTACGCCGAGCGCAATAAACGCGGCGGCGACTCTGTCAACGTCCTCCCGGAATTCAGCGTAACTCCTCGTGTAATCAAGAGTAGTATAGCGAAAAGCGGTCTGGTCGGGATACTTTTCGACGATAGTGTCAAGAACCTGTGAAAAGGTCAGATTTATTACGTCGTATTTTCTCCAGGGATAGGTTCCCGTGTGTGAGCGGTTGCTGTAAGAGGGCTGCCCCTGGGATTTGTAATTATCCATTTTACCGATATAGCTCACAAAATGCGTGAGAACGATATCGGGATCGTCAATATCTTCGTTCCAGTCGCAGCAGATATATCCGTCATAGTTAAGACTGTGAAGCGCGTCAAGAAAATCGGAAACGGGGAAATCACCTTCGCCGATAAGAACCTCTCTGCCGTCAAGGCAGTCGCCGAGTCTGACGTATCTGATAAAGGCGCCGAGACTTCTTATCGTCTCCTCCGGCGACGCGCCGGCAGTAAAGAAAGTACCTCTGACGTTCCAGCAGGCGCTGAGAACGCCGGTACGGAATTTGTTAATGAATGAGAAGAGGCAGTCGGTGTCGGTAAAATAGCCGACGGTCTCAAGTAAAATCTGAACGTCCAGTTCAGCCGCGAGGTCGAAAGAGGGTGCAAGAACTTTGTCAAGCTGCGCGTAATCCGGAGCGTTGTCAAGTCTGACGATGAGATAATCCGCGCCGATATTGCCGGCATAGCGGACGTATCTGAGGAGAGTCTCCGGATTGCATTCTTCACTGTCAAGCGAAAACGGCATTGTAATTGCCGGAACGGTCAGAGCGCGGTTGTTCAGCCAGCGCTTTGCGTCGGTTCTTCTGTCATTTCTGAGAATGCTGTCGGAGTGCGACTGCATCTCTTTTATAGGGTCGAAGATCTCGATCCCGGAAAATCTGTAGTCGGAAGCGATCCGGCAGAGATTCATAAAGGACGAGCTTCTCACAAATTCGGTGGAAAAAGCGAGTTTCATCCGTTGTTTTCCTCCGCGACGATCTTGTTGAGCGCGTTAACGTAAGCGCGGATGCTTGAACCGACGATGTCGGTCGAGATACCTACGCCCGAATACAGTTTGCCGCCGTTTCTCAGGCGAACGAGGGCTTCGCCGAGGGCTTCTCTTCCTTCGGTGACGGCGCGTATCTGGAAATCGTCGAGCTCGTAGTGATAACCGATGATCTGTTCGATCGCTCTGAACGAGGCATCAATTGGACCGTCGCCGGCGGCGACGCCGTCGAGTTTCTCATCACCGCGCGAGAGAACGATATGCGCCATTGACAGGGTCATATTTGAACAGTTGGCATTGAATCCGACGAGATGATAGGTGGAAACCGCCTGCATTGCGTAACTTGCGATAAGAGCCTCGAGCTCAGTCGCGCCGATGGTTCCCTTCTTGTCGGTGATAGTGCCGATCGCGGAATGAACCTTTCCTATATCGTCGTCAGACAAGGAATAACCGAGTTTTTCGACCGCCATTGCAACGTCGGAGAGCGAACTCGTAGGATCGAGCATAATATCCGA
>JAFZCF010000048.1 GCA_017552165.1 Clostridia bacterium | reverse complement strand
TTGACGTTCGTCATGGACTGAACGGAAATCGGCGAATCCCCCCCGATGAAAACTTTGCCGACACGTATTTTTTTTGTGCTTTTTCTCGAAGTCATTTTTCAGCTCTTTCCGAAAAGCGAACTTACGTCGGAAAACGTCACGACCACCATAAGGATCATGAGAAGCGCAAGCCCGGCAAAATTTATGTATCCCTCGATTTTTTTGTTTATCCGTTTACCGGATATTTTCTCGATGACGATGAGAAGAGCCCGAAAACCGTCAAGCGCGGGAAACGGAAGGAGATTGAAGATCCCGAGATTAACCGCTATCAGCGAAACGAGATAGAACAGCGTCTGTCCGCCGTCATTTGCCGCCGCCGCGTCGCCGATTACCTTTGTGACTCCGACCGGCCCCGACATATCCTTTATTCCGTATTTGCCGGTTATCAGGTCGTACAGAGAATCGTATACGATCCTTATCATCGTCACGGATCTTATGGCTGTTTGTTTTATTACGCCTAAAAAGCCGAATTTCTCTTCGTTGACGTTAAAGTCTCTCAGCGCGTATCCGTCTTCGTATACCGGGAACGATACCCCGGTTATAACGGTTTTTTGCCCGTTCCTGATGACCGTCAGGGTTGTATCCTCGCCGGCATACCGCATTAAATCGTACGAGAGATCATACAGCGTTCCCGTTGCGTGTCCCTCCACGGAAACGATCCTGTCGCCTTCCTTCAGTCCCGTGGTTCCCGAAAGAGCCCCTTCGGCAAAACCGGTAACGGTTGTCCCGTAAACGTGTCCGACGGACAGAACGAGGATCAGCGTAACGATAAAACCGGCAACAAGATTCATAAACGAACCGGCGATCATAATGATAAATCTCTGCCACGCCGGCTTGTTGAAAAGGGCGTTTTCGTCCTCACACTCATCGTCTTCACCGGCCATGCTGACAAATCCGCCGATCGGCAGGAGCCTCAGAGAGTAGGAAATACCGGTCTTCCCGGACTTTTTCGATATGAGTTTGGGGCCCATACCGATGGAAAACTCGTTTATTGTCACGTGAAAGATTCTCGCCGCGGTATAATGCCCCGCCTCATGAACAAAAATGAGTATTCCGAAAATCAGAATTGCAAGGATATAATACATCTGTTATTTTACCGGTCTGTATTCTTTGCGGGATGAAAGAGACAGCGTCGCCTCGCGCGCGGCGAGATCCGCTTCTATAACGTCACGCTCGGACGTTATCTTGTTGTTTCCGGCCGACCCGGTTACCTCGGAAACAAGATCAGAAATAGAGTTGAAACCTATCCTGCCATTCAGGAAAAGATCAACGGCTACCTCGTCGGCGGCGTTCATCGACGCAGGCAGGGTCCCTCCCGCCTCAAAAGCCCTTCTTGCAAGAGGCAAAAGGGGAAAGTTTTTCCCGTCCGGCTCGGTGAAAGTCAGGCGGCCGATCTTGTTTATATCAAGTCTCTCACCGCCGAAATCAGAGCGGGATGGATAGGAAAGTGCGTACGAGATGCAGGTCCTCATGTCCGGGACGCCGAGCTGCGCGATGACCGCTCCGTCAATGAACGAGGCCATCGAATGGACGACGCTCTGCCTGTGAACTGTAACGTCTATCCTGTTAACAGGAACGGAAAATAGCCACGCCGCCTCTATAACCTCAAATCCCTTGTTCATCATCGTAGCAGAGTCGATTGTGATCCTCCTGCCCATCCTCCACGTCGGATGAGAAAGAGCCGACTCGGAAGTGACGAAAGCGGTCTCTTCCCTCGTTTTTCCGAAGAACGGGCCGCCGGACGCGGTGATGATCAGTCTGTCTAGATATTTCTCACGGCCGTCAACGCATTGAAATATGGCGGAATGCTCGGAATCGACGGGTATTATTTCAACGTCGCGGCGCTTTGCCTCT
>JAFZCF010000047.1 GCA_017552165.1 Clostridia bacterium | reverse complement strand
GCTTCATTCTTTCGAGCGACAGCCACAGAAAAGAGACGCTGTGTTTCGGTTTTGACACTCTTAAAAACGCAATATAAAAATCCCCCGCGCCGCGGGGGATTTGCTTTTGCAGGTTATTATTTGAGGATCTTGATACCGCCTATGAACGGGAGTTCCTTCGCTTTTCCCTGAACGGCGTTCACTATGCCGAGGATGAAGAAAACGGCTAAGCAGATCCAGAGGATCACACTGATGATCGCGCCGACCACCGGGATAAGGCCGAGGATAGCGTTTACGATTCCGAACGCGATGGAAGCGATGAAGAGGATAATTCCCTGATTCGTGTGGAAACGGGCGAACTTTGACTCTTTCGCAGCAAAGAGCGGAATAAGGAACAGTATCCAGATATAGGCGAGAATAGCCATCACCTTGTTATCGGCGATGTCCTTTTCGTCCATTTCGGAGGTGTGATCCGGGGTGTTGGTGAATTGTTCTTTGAAGGAGGCCATGGTCTTTCTCTCTTTCTTTTTTTATATAAAGGCGCGTCCCCGCACGGCTCGCGGCGGCGTCGCTTTTATTTATTTTTCGGGGCTTTTTCCGCCGGTTTCAGCATATTTCCTGCCGAATTGACGGCGTTCCACTTTAGCCGAGTAAATTATACAATAAAAAAATCGCGTTGTCAATAAGAAAAACGAAAAAAAGCGTTTGGGCGGATTCTCAGACAAGAACGTATTTTCCGCCGGGGACGGCGGTTATGAGCTCTTTGATCTCGAGCATGGTGAGCCCGAAAAGCACGTCTCCGATCTCTGCGCCCAGGCGGACGGAGATCTCGTCTGCCGTCATGACGCCTCCGCGGGCGGCGAACACGCCCATTATGTCGGCCTCGATGCCTTCGAGCCCTTCGGGTATCGTACGCGGAGCCGGCGGCGCGGCTGAGATGACCTCCGGCATGGGGATCTCCTCGCGCACATCGGGCTGAGGCACGGGCGGCTCGGGCTTTTTTGCGCGCTGCCGCGGTTTTTCTTTTTTTGCGGGAGCTTTCGGCTTTGGGGCCTGCGCCTTGGGTTTTATCGCCTCGGAGGGGATCAGGAGACTGCTTACCGACGGATAGCGCTCCTCGAAATCTGCGATTATCTCGCGGCCTTCGGTTATCATGCCGGCGCCGTCGCGGATAAGGGCGTTCGTCCCCACGTTCCCGAGCTCGCCGGCTTTTCCCGGCATCGCGTAGACGCGGCGGTGCTGGTCAGACGCGTGAGCCGCCGTGTTGAGCGCTCCGCTTTTTTCCGGCGCCTCGATGATAAGGACCGCCTGAGAAATGCCGCTTATGATCCTGTTGCGGGAAGGGAAATGCCATTTTTCGGGATGGGAGTACGGCGGGAACTCTGAAAGGAGCGTCCCCCGCTCGGCGATCTCGGCCATAAGGTCCCCGTGCGCCGCGGGATACGCTCTGTCGAGCCCGTTGCCGAGCACGGCGACGGTGAGACCGCCGGCATCGAGACAGGCGCGGTGGGCCGTGCCGTCGACGCCGATCGCCATGCCGCTGACGACGACCGCCCCGGCCTTGGCGAGATCGTAGGCGGTGCCGTATGCGCAGTCCCTGCCGTATTCGCTCATGCGTCTCGTCCCGACGACGGCGACGCAGAGCGCGTCGGCCTCGGGGAGTTCTTTTCCCTTGCGGTACAGAATCCCCGGGGGATCCGATATCAGTTTGAGACGCTCGGGATACTCGGGATCGTCCGGAGTGATGACCGTTATGCCTTCATTCCGGCAGTTTTCGAGGGTCTTGTCGACGAGCTTCATATCTTTCAGTCTGAGACGCTCGGCGGCCGAGGAGGCGACTCCCGGGATATCGGAATACGAATCCGCGCCGTAAAGCGCCGCGAGGTCGCCGCCGAAGTGTTTCAGCAGGGCGGCGCGGCTCTTGCCGGCGAGTTCCGTCCGCAGCGAAAGCCAGAGCCAGAGGGCTCTACGTTCGCTTGCCTGACTGGGATCCATTATTTTATCGTAAGAGTGGCCTCGGAGGTGATGCCCTCGAGCTTGACGTCGTTATACGTCCCGTTGAAGGTGTAGAGCGTTGAGAACGAAAGCGTCTGACCGTATATCACGTCGACCTCAAAGACGGCGAGAAGCGTTTCGCCCTTTGTATTCTCGGCCCGGGTGATCGCCGGCGCGGTGAATGTCGAAATGTTGTCACCTATCTTGATGTAGCTGTTCGGGCAGCCGCCGGTGTAGATGCTGTAATGCACAAGATACATGGATATCTTGAGATGCACCGTCCCGTCGTCGTTGCGCGTTCCGACTATGACCGATTTGGTGTTGATATACTTTGCCGCGCTGTTAGAGCTTATGGTCTTGTTATATTTGAAATTTGCCGGCGCTTTCTGGACGGGACTGGTGACCGGAGGCGTGGGAGTAGTGTCCTTGGAAGAACTCGAAGGCTTCGGATCGGTTACGGGCGGATTGTTTTCTTTCGTCGAACTGCTGGACGGGTTTGGCGAAGTATCGTTGCCATTGTTTTCCGTTGTCTGCTCGGGTATGACGGCGGTGGTCGAGACCGGTTCTTTGGTCCCCGACGCGCTGGTGTTGTCGGGTGCGGGGGGATTACTCTTCTGCGCCTGCCCCGCGACGACCGCGCCGATTATCGAAACGGCGAGCACGGACGCAATGACGATGAGTGCCTTTGTGAGTGTTCCAGTTTTCATTTTTTTATCTCCCTTTTGTGGTTTATTCGTTGTTTGTTATCGTGCAGTAATGTTCCCAGCCGCGGGTCTCGGACCACGTGACGACGTGCCCGCGGGAAACGTCGGAAATATAGTCAAAACACGTCGGGAGGACGAACTCCCCGTATGTGTTTATCATACCGTATTTGCCGTCCTTGTTTCTGACGACCGCGAGCCCCTGAAGGAACGGACGCGCCTCGATGTACGACGCCGGGCTCACCCATCGCCCTTCTATCGAGAAATATCCGTAAAGGCCTTCCTTTTCAACGACTATGACGCCGTCGCTGTAGTTGACGATGTTATAGTTCCCCGGTACGGTGTAGTACCCTCCGCTCTTGTTTGCCAGGCGGTATTCGGATATATTTACGAGGTTGATATCTTTCTGATGGGTTTCCGCGTACCTTACTATGCAGTAGCCGCGGTCATAGTAATACATTCCTATCGACGAGAGATCGCTGTTCACCGCTCCGAGGTGGCGGCGGTGAGTTTTGACAACGTTCGACATGAGGGAAGAATACTTTACGGGTTCTTCGACGCGGTTGAATATGATCTTTCCGGTCTTGCTGACGACGATTACCTCGTCCTCGAAGCTGATCACGGACGCGACCCCGTCCGCCGTAAATGAATAAACGGTCTTGTACTTTGCGGGGATGACGATGTTACCGTTCGAATCCTTGAATCCCCACGCGAGCTTTTTCTCGACGATATACGTCTTGCCGTTCACGACGATTACGTCGCCGTCGCTGACATCGGTCGGGAACGGCTCGGTCTCGGAGGTGTCGTCCGGGGTATCCGACGAATCGGAAGAGTCGGTGTCCGTGTCCTCCGGCTCGGCGTTGAACGTGCCTTCGACCGCCGTTGCGACGCCTGTCTGGAGGCCGGTTTCGTCAGAGGCCGGAGGCTCGGTTTCCGTCACTTCCGTGACCGCGGGATTCGTCGTTCCGGGATCGGTCGCCGGCGGCTCGGTCTCGGTGTCGGCCGGATCGCTGCCCGAATTGCCGTCCGACGTCAAGTCTGGCTCGTTTGTTTCGCTGTCGGTCGGGACGTCACTCGTTCCGTCGTCCGACGTTGTGTCGGGAACGTCCGTCTCGTTGAAGATCAGCAGCCAGTCGGAATACGGGATCAGCGAATCGGCCGCGCCGGGATAATACTCCGGGAAGTCGAAAGCAAGCGCCATTCGGTTTATCATCTCCTCGCCGACCGGCTCGGACGAAATGCCGCCGGAGGAAAGGACGAAGTATTCGTCTCCGATCTGAACGAGCGGCTGGCCGTCAAGGGTCGTGAGGAACGGGAGAGACCCCGTGAACTTTGTCGCGATCTGACTGCCGTCCGGGGCGTACACGGTGAAATTCTTGCCCTGATCGGCAAATATATAGCCGAAATAAAGGGTAATCGCCGGCTGTTTCTCGGTATTTGTGACCGCTCTTATCCCGAGACGCTGGTTCTTCATCGTATATATCTCGTTTTTCGTCACCTTGACGTTGCGTTTTGAAAACGCGGTCGGGAGGCCGTACCACGTCAGCCTGACAACGGACGAGTTTTTATCAAAGAATGCGGTCGAAACGTTTATGCTGTCAAAGGACACGTTTTTCAGCCCGTTCAGATATTCCTCGGCTTCGATATTCGAAAGGGGATCCGTGACGGGCGGCGCCGGAGGTTCCGTAGTCTCGTCCGTATCCGACGTGACGGGGGGCTCCCCGGTGTCGGTCGTCACGGCGGGCGGGGTAGTGTCGGGCGGCGCCGAGGTGTCCGTTTCTTCCTGTTTCGGAGGAAGAGGGCGCTTTATAAAGGAAATATCGTATGCGCCCGTCCGGTAAAGAAGGACCGCGGCGATGATCGACGCGAATATGAGGATTACGACGATCCTTTTTGCCGTGTTTTTCATGCTTTTACCTGCTTTACTTGTGATATTTGCCGTGATTTATTATGCTGAAAGCCCTGTATATCTGCTCAAGGAGTATCACCCTCATGAGCTGGTGAGGAAAGGTCATTTCAGAAAACGAAAGTCTGAGATCGCACAAACTTTTGACGTCCTCTCCCATTCCGTCGGAATCTCCTATAACAAAGGTCAGATCGGAATATCCCCTCCCGGGGAGATCCTCTACAAACTTCGCAAAGCCCTCTGAGGTCATCTGCTTTCCCTCAACGCACAGTGCGATCCTATACCCTTTTTTCGGCATTCTGGGAATCAGATCACGCTCGCGCGCGACCTCGATTGTACGCAGACACGCAAACGCGCCGATGCGCTTTGCGTATTCCTCCGCGGCTTCACGGATATATCCCGGTCTGAGGTCTCCGACGCACAGAATGTTGACGTTAAGCATCAGAAAAGCTCCGTTTCGGTACAGGCGGATGCGGAACAGACCGACACGCCGACGACATTGTTTCTTGAAAGCTCGAGCATGACGGCTTTTTCCGCCTTGTCGGGCGTGTTGTTTTCGCGGCTGAGATGCGACAGCATCACGCGGCGAAGTCCGTGCGGCGCGAGGCCGGCTATCAGCCGGGCGCAGGCTTCGTTTGACAAATGCCCGCCTCCCGAGAGTATGCGGTCCTTGAGCGACTGCGGATATGACGTGTTGCAAAGCACCATGTCGGGATCGTGATTTGCCTCGAGCAGGGCGTCGGTACAGCCGAGCAGTCCGTTTGTGACCGAATCGGTTATCATTCCGGCGTCGGTCATCACTCCGAGCGTCCGCTCACCCCCGCCGATGCGGTATCCGAAACAGTCGTCGCTGTCGTGAGGCACGCGAAACGGCGTAACGGAGAAATCGCAGAGCCGCAGAGTCCCGCCCTCCGCTATTGGTTCTATACGGTCGGCCATCACGTCGACGGCGGCGGCGACCCTGGCCGCGCAGCCCGACGGCACGAATACGGGGACGGAGATTTTTTTAAGCAGGGTACGGAGCGCCGAGATGTGGTCGGAGTGCTCGTGAGTCACGAAAATCGCGCGGATCTGACCGCAATCCTCGCCTATTCTTTCTATCGAACGGAGGACGGATCTTGCCGAGCCTCCGGCGTCGATGAGGATCGACGCGTCGCCGCGCCTCACGAACGTGCAGTTTCCCGCGGAGCCGGAGAAAAGATTGACTATCCTCATCCGAGCCTCGACTCTATCCACGCGGTCAGGCCGTTGCCCGCGATCATCACGTAAACGAAATCGAGGAGCAGAGTCGCCGCGACGGCGATTATCACGTAAAGGAGCGGCCGCGCCGCGAAATAGTGTTTGCGGTGCGCCTCGGCGAGCTTTTGCCGTTCCTCCTCCGGCAGGTCGTATGAAAAGACCGTCTTGTCGGGATGGGAGAAAAGGCCGCGCATTATTATCATATACGCCCCCGCCGCGGCGCAGGCGGCGATCACGTAAACGTATGTGATCCAGCCGTTGCCGAGGCTCAGCATCACCTCGTAGAACACCGTCACGGCGACGACGAGGAGAAGCAGGAGCAGCATTCTTCTGACTGAAGTGTTTGATTTCATTTTTATCTCATGACGGGGAGACCGTCTATGGCGTTAAGCCCCATCCGGAGCGCGCGCGCGGCCCTGAGCCGCACGGCTGGGTCGGCGCTTTCGAGCTCGGGGCGGAGGGCCCTGTAATAGCACCCCCTCAGCGAGATGTCTTTCTCGAGTTCTTCGGCGCGGTATCCGGGGACGGTCTCGTCCTTTATCTGAATTTCAAGAAACGGATCGGCGGCAAAGCGATCCCTCAGTCCGAAGGCGAGCGACTGCGCGTCCGGGTCGAGAGAAGGGTCGCAGACCCCCGTGAGCGTCACGCGGAGAGCGGTCGACGCCCTTTTGTCGGCGTCGTCGAGGCGCGATATCAAGTCGTGCAGGGATGAGGTCAGCGCGTCTCTTGACAAAACGCCGGTCAGATCGAACTCCTCCGCCCGATAGGTCACCCCCGGCATCCTTATAAACGATACCGAGATCTCCCCCCCGGCGGTATCGACGAGCAGGACGCCCTTTTTGCCGCATTCCCCGAAATCTCTTCCTTCGGGACATCCGGGATAGGCGATGGTCGTTTTCCCCAACTTCGAAACTCCGCGGGCGTGAATATGCCCGAGCGCCGCGTAGTCAAAGAAACCGAGCGCCGACGAGTAAACCGGGCAGTACGGCGACGACGGGTCGTCGAGCGCCGCGTGACAGCAGAGTATCTTTATCCTTCCGCCGTCCTCCGTATCGGGCGTGAGCGAAGGGGCGACGAACATGCTGTCCGACGTGAAGGCGAAGCCGTAAACGTCCGCCCCGAGCCCGGGGAATTCGAACCTTGAAAGCTCGGGAGTCCTGAAAACGAAGACGTTGCCGGGGATCTTTGCGTCGGTCTCGGAATAATACCCCTCGGGAGTATAATAATCGTGATTTCCCGGGGAAATGACGAAGCTTATCCCTGGATACGAGCCGAGACGGTCGAAAAAGCCGGAAACGGTCTTGCGAGATACCACCGTGTCGTCAAATACGTCGCCGGAGATAAGCACAAGGCGGGCTTTTGAGGAGACCGCGGCGCGGAGCGCCGCGTCGAGAACGTCAAACTGTCCCGAATATCTTTTGGCCGCCTCGTGCGGCGGCAGTCCGGCAAAGGGCGAGCCGAGATGGAGATCAGCCATGTGAATGAATTTCATATCGCCCTCCGTATGCCGACAATTTCCCAAGTTAGTATTATTATACAGTATTTGGAACATTTTTTCAACCGCTGACCCGAAAAAAGTATTGTAAACAGTATGTAATTAAGCATGCTGTATCCGTACTGCTTGTGCTTTTCCGGAAGTACGTCAAACAGTATGAATTTCAAATTGTCATTAAAAAGATTATAATTGGAAAACTGCGTAAACGCCTCTAT
>JAFZCF010000004.1 GCA_017552165.1 Clostridia bacterium | reverse complement strand
TAGCTCCAGCCCGTGCCGGAGAGGTTCTCGCTCGTGACCTCGGTCGTGCCGACCCACAGATCGTATTTTACAACGTACGGGAACACGACTTTTTTATAGTCCTTCGCGCTCCACTCGGAGCCGGCGGCGATCGCCGTCGCTTTTCCGTTCACGTCTGTCCAGCCCCCGCCCCCGACGGCGCAGCTCGCTTTGACGGATGACCCGCTGTCTGCGGCCGCGGTTTTTCCGTACGCGATGAACGATATGACGTTTTCACCGATGACGATGGTGTCGCCCTCTTCGTGGTTGTGTCCTCCCACAGAGAGCCCGTAGCTCACGTTTGACAGATCTCCGCCTGAGATATCGGCGATACAGTTGTCGAACGACGCGTTGCCCCCGTAGGTCGAGATCCCGTTCGCCCAAAGGTCCGTCCATCCCGCGCGCGCCGTGATCTTTCCTCCGGTGACCTTCAGATCCCCGTCAAGACGGATCCCGCAGCTGCCGAAACGGTCTTCCTCTGTCTCCGACGCCGCGGCGTAAAGCTCGCCGCCGGTGATAACGACGTCGGCGTATTGTTCGTTCACGTATCGTTCGATCTCATCTCCCGCGTATAATCCGATGCCGTCGCCGAGGGCGCTTATTTTTCCGCTCTCAAGGGTAAACGTTTCGTAGCACCTTATCCCGTAGCCCTCTCCTTCCGGGACGCCTCCGGACGTCACAAGAGAGCCCGTGCCCGAGACGTTGAGCGCGCCGTTTGAGAATATTCCCTGCGAAAAACGGCACATTTTGCCCGTGAGTTCGGCGCTGTTCTCTCCTTTTACGACGAGATTAAGCGCGTCGCTGCCGAAATATGAGATCGCGGCGCGGGACAACACGCTGGGGGAGTCCGGGCGGAAGTAATCCTCGATTATGGCTGCGTGACCGACGCCCTCGTAAGTGAATCCGTCGAGAGTCAGCGTATTCGTCGAAGGGGTATATTCCCAGCCATCGCCCGAGGTGTTCACGCTTGTGACCTCGCACTCTCCGACCCAGAGTTCGGCAAACGGGGCATCCCCGAATTCGACCCTTTTATAGCCGAGCCAACGTTCGTTCTCAGAGACGCCGATCAAAGCTTCTTCCCCGTCTCCCGCTACGTTATTCCAGCCTCTGCCTTCGAGTCCGTTTTTACAAATATGACCTATCGCGCAGTATTCTCCCGAAGCGACGAACGAGACCACCGACTTATCTATCGTTATTGAGCCGCTGCCGGTTATGCCCACACTTGTTCCAACGTCCGTCTCGCCGCCGACAGCTTCGATGATACAGTTCGAAAAGACGGAGCTTTTATATATAAAGAAGCCGTATGATTGATACGTTTTTTCTGAACTTTTGCTGCGGGCGATAACTTTTCCGCCGTTCACCGTCAGGGTATCGGCTTCGATCCCGCAAGCAAATGTGGAGGCCGGCCCGCCTTCGGCGAAAAGCCTGCCGCTCTCGACAGTCAGAGTGTGATACGCGAAGCAGCCGTCCGATAAGTATCCGTTATTTCCGCCTTCCGCGTATACCGAGGCGCCGGAGATACTGATATAATAGCTGTAAATACCGAACCCGCCCTGGCATTTGTCTCCCGCGAAGGCATAGAGAGCGCCGCTCCCCGAAATGTTCAGCGTTCCTGCGCAAAATATGCCCAATGAACTTTCGTATTCGCCTAAGTTTCCTTTTTCTTTGACCGTATTGACGCCGGCGACGACAAGATTAAGCTGATCACTATTCCTATACGCGATCGCGGCTCTCCCGTTGCCGAAGTAACTTTCATAAACAGGATGTCCTTCTCCTTCAAAAGCAAAACCGTCGAGGGTCAGCGTGTTCGTTGACGGCTCAAAGCTCCAGCCCTCGCCGGAGAGGTTTTCGCCCGTGACCTCGGTCGTGCCGATCCAGAGCTTGTACGACGTCTCCGCGAAAGTGCCGACGGGCAGAAGCGAGACGACCATCACGGTCACTATCAGGATCGCAAGTATCCTTTTCATATCATTTCTCTCTTTTATGTGAATAAATTATTACCTAATCATATCATAGCATATTTATTCATTCATTGCAAGAGGTTTTTTCAGCAAAACAACGGCAGAGTGCAAAAAAGAACTCCTCTCGATCCTCTTT
>JAFZCF010000046.1 GCA_017552165.1 Clostridia bacterium | reverse complement strand
GCGCCGGTCCCGCCATCCTGCTGGCGGCGCCGCTCCTCCCGGCGGCGCTGACGGCGATGAAGGCTGCCGAGCTGCTGAAAGGGATAAGACCCGGGGGCAGATGAGGCAGGCAAAGACGAAGCGGCGGCCAATGCACCGGTTTCGGTACGTTGGCCGCCGTAAACTTCGAATGAGCGGAGAGGAGGAATGATCACAATGAAAGAACTTAAAGAACAGTTTTCGATCAATGGATCGGGGCTTTCTCGTATTTGGCAGTATACGCAAAACGGAATGAATTTTGCAGTCATAGGTACACAAGACCGAGACGCTGAAAAGGACAGAACAAATGAACTCCGATTCGAAATAGAAAAGTTATCCGATAAGCGTAAGAATATTACCTTCAGGGTACTTATTGGTACTTATACTTATGAAGACGGTTCTGCTGATAAAGAGATCTCATATTTGATAAACAATCTTTCCAGAGAAGATGCTGTCAGGATCGGAAGAAAGCTGGATCGAGAAAGCATCATTTGGAAAGATGATGATTTCTTCGGGTTTATTGATATGGCAACAGGCGAACCTGACGGGGAATTTTCTAAAGATGAAAAGAATACGTCTTTCAGTAAAGATGCGGTAAAAGTATTCGGTTCACGGCTTGAACCTAAACACAATAAAGGACAAAGGTTCGTTTTTAAGGCGTCGGAATTAGTAAATGATAATAAGGGTTCTTCTATTAAAAATCTCGGTGGGGTCAGATCTCATGAGGAAGTTATTTTTGAAATGAATATCGTCAAGTCTGCTTTCGGCACTGAGGAGGAGTACGACGCCCTCTCTCCCGCCGGCGTCGTCAACGCCATGTTTGAGCATACCGACGGCGAGGGCCGTCTCGTCATACCCGCGTGGCCCTACGACTTTGTTGATCACGTCGGCTGCCCCGGCGACGACGCCGGGAAGCTCATGGAGTGCTTCATGACGTGGGACGCGGCCGGCTGCGACGCCGTTCTCAACAAGTTCGACGCGCTCTGCGCCGCCCTGCGCGAGCTCGCGAAGGAGGACGGGGAGCCGCTTTTCGGGGAGCTGCTCGACGTCTGGAACGTCTACGTCCGCGGCCTCGCCGAGAGCGCCGTGGCGAACGCCGAGGTGAGCGCCGTCATCGATGCGGTCTGGGACGATGAAAGGCCCCTGACCGCGGAGGAGCAGGCGGTTTACGACGGATACGTCGACGCCATGTACTCCGATGCGGAGAGCCGCATCGGCGGGCTCGCCGCCTACGACGTGATAGTCAGGGCGCAGCGGCTCTGGTTCCTCATGCGCTTAAAAGCGCCGGAGTCAGTCGTGAACGACGAGGCGAAGCTCCTCGCGCAGGCCCTGGCCGTCAACATGTACGGCAAATCGACCCGCCTGCTCCGAGCGGGCGGACGGACGCGAACGGAGGAACTGTCGTGACGCTCAAAAGCATCGACGAAGCCGCGACCGACAGACTGGCGCGGCGTTTTCTTGACGACGGCTGCTGTTTTGCCGTCATAAGCTGCGACGGAGCGCCGGACCTTAAACGCGACGTCAGAGGCAGAGGCTTCTGCTTTGCCGAGTACGTCGCAAAATGGGCCGAGAACGGCGACGAGCGCAAGGCGGGGGCGCTGCTCATCCCGGGGATACGTCTCGAAAAAGCGATCGAGATAGGGCGCAAGCACAGCCGTAAAACCGTCGTATACAAAGCCGGGACCGTGTGCGCGGAGTATTGCGCGGCGCCCTTCGGCGGGCATCCCGCCGGCGACGCGGTCGCGACGTACGACGTTGACAAAAACGACCCGCTGAACGTGCGGCTTTTGCGCGCCGTTTTCTCCGGCGGAGCCCCGCTTGACCGCATGGAAAGCTTTCGGTTATACGAGAGAGAACTGATAAACGCCAGACTCGGCTTTACGGAGCGCCCGATCGGAACGAGCAGTCAAAAATGGGTGCTCTCGATAAGGACGTCTCTGCCCGGAAAGCGCGAGGCCACGGACGACGTGAAGACGTCGTTCTTCGTCTTCGACCGCTTCGAGGACGCGCGCGCGGTCATGCGGGAAAAGCTGCGCGGCTTCGCATACGGGGAGAGCAACGCCATATTCGACGGCGAGGGCCATATCCGGGAGCTTTGGGAATATACGGAATGGGCGGTGGAGTACGCGGAACGCACCGGGACGAACCCGGATTTTTCGCGGGCCCTGAAGACGGTGCAGGACGCGCTCGCTGCGGCTCTCGCGGGAGAGGACGCGGCCATGCCGCATGAAGACTGCTGCGCCGACGACGGCGCCGCGGGCTTTGAAGTCGACGGGAACGTACTTTCCGTGTGGGGCGAAGACAGACGCCTGCTTGGCATCTGGCCGATCTTAAAGACGAACATTCTTGATATGACGGAGGACCGGGATTATTATCTTCACGCCGTTGTCGAGTACGGACGGGAGGACTGCACCGCCGAGCTCTACGTCGATCTGAAACGCCCGGAAAACTGACCGAAAAAACCGGCCCGCAGGGAGACCCGCGGGCTGGATGAAGTTGGAGTTGCATTTTCAAAATGTATGGTGCAATTGCAAATAGAACTTGCGGTGCAAATGGTCGTTTCGCTAAATATGAGTCTGGGGTTTTTACTCTAAATAGTCCCACCGGGATAGATATTTATTATCATAGTCCTCAAAAGTACGTATAGGATTGTCCTTATGAGGTTGACCTTTTCTTCCCGGAGTATTGAGCCAGTCCTGATGTATTTTTTTGATTTTCTTTGATACATCTTCAGACGGCACTATATAATACTGAGGCATATTGATATCGTTTAACTTTACAAAAACATAAATGATTCTATCGCCGACAATGTCTTCGTTTTTGCGGTTTAAGGGCCACTCGCTTTTTTCCCTAGACGTGGTTTTAACTTGAATTGCCCACTGTTCGTGTGTAGTTCTATTAAAAGCTAAAATATCGAACAATTCAGTGTTCGACATAGGCACAGCAACCGAGAATCCACGTCGTTCCAATTCAGCGGCGACAAAGTATTCGCCACAATTTCCGATGCTAACCTTATTGCTTTTCATTTTTATCCTCCTACTAATTTGTTATTATTGCAACCCCTTAAAGAATGTGTGATCTTACGAGCTCCTCCCACACCTTGACCATCGCATACGTGTCGAGCTCGCAGTATTTGAGCAGGTCGCGGCGCAATGCCGGCAAATCATTTGAACGCTTCGACTAAAAACCGCTTAAAGCTGTCGCCGATCAGCCAAGAATCATTTGCATTTCCACTTTCTTTGTATGAGGTAATACTATTGACGAGAGTTCCGTACTTTTCAAATATCTTTTCCCCTTCCCAAATTATAAATTCGGCAAGAATGGGTTGGGACGGTAAGTGTTCAATTGTGAACTCACCAAGCCCCTTAATGCAAATAGAATAGTTCTTATCGGAGGCAAGGTAAGACCGGATATCATCTTGGATGGCCCGGTATTCTTCATAATCGTCGATTTTGCTCCATGCAAATGACTTTGATTTTGTGTTGACAGACCGTTTATACCAAGCAAGAGTATAACTATCCAAAGTCATATGGCAAAAATTGTGGGCGTCAGCGTGCGGTGTATCGGTATACATCAGGTATTTGAACGCCATGTTGATTACTTTCTGCGCTCTTCCGTAAGTACCTTCAAAACTGTCGTAATGCATTACTTGCTTTAAGCTCTCGCAACTCTTCTTATGCCACTCGTCAAAATCCGTCTGACATTTGAAAGACGGCATGCAGGAAAAGATGCGATTCAATTCTTCAATGCACTTGTCCTTGACATCCTTCTTGTGTCCGGAGGCACGACGCGACATGTCGGCATAGGCTAGTGACAATGCTGTGTCAAAGGTTCGGCCTTTATTTTTAAAAACGGTGTCGCCAAAACGGGTTTTCAATTGTTCAAGAGCATCAGAATTCATTCATATTATCCTCCTTCGCCGCCCTCACGAGTTCCTCCCAGACCTTGACCATCGCATACGTATCCAGCTCGCAGTATTTGAGCAGGTCGCGGCGGGCTTTTGCCTGCTCGTCCGGCGGCATGTCCTTTATCTTCGGGAAGACCGACATCGCCTCGCCGCCGTTGTGGACGCCCTCGAGATTGTGATAGTCGAGCTCCGGATCGTCCGGGAAGATCGCCGGCAGGACGCTCTTTATCGAGAACGAGCCGCCCATGGCGCGGTTGTAATACCAGCCGGACTGGAACGGGACGAGCAGGTCGACGATGTTGTCCCGAATGCTCAGAAGATGCTCCGCGAGGTCGGGGAACGCGGCGGCCAGCTCCTTGATGCGCGTGCATTCGAAGGCCTTGTTGTACGCCGTGACGCACACGTCCGGCGGGATATCCTCGCAGAGCCGCTCGGCCAGCGCGCGGCGCGGATCGGGCCCCGACTCGGCGAGGAACTCCTTGTGCATGAGCTCGCCGCCCTCGCGCTCTATGTAGTGCAGGGAGTATTGGAACGGTATCTGCGTATACGGCCGCGTCCCGATAAAGCGCGGGACGACCGGCTGCATCGTCTCGAAGTCGAGAAAGTACAGCGGGTAGGAGAGCCTGTCGAGAAACGCGGCGAGCTCCGCCCGGTCGACGTACGTCCCCATGTCCTCGAGGCCGAATCTGATCTGGCGAAGCTGCTTTTCGTTCGTGATCGGAGCGTTCAGCAGCAGGTCGCGGTAGGTTATCCAGCCTTTGCGGTAGTATTCGATCTTCTTCCTGAAGTTCAGGCGATAGACGTTGAAGACGGACTGCTCGGGGACGTGCCGCGTGCAGTAGTCCCAGAACGCGCATTGGTACGGCTTTTTGCAGCTGGCGCTCAGGTCGATGTCCGGCTCCGTCTCCGATTCCAAGATCTTCTCCGCGACGGCGACGTTGTATTCGATGTTCTTTATCTCGGATTTGACGGCCTCCGCGACGTCGGAGACGAAGAAAAGCCCGGTCAGATCGAGAGTGCCGTCGAAGACGTAGTCGCCGTTGAGGCAGACGAGATACGTGCCCGTGACGCGGACGCCGCAGTGCTCGAGGACGTATTTCTGATAGGAGATATCCGCGATATATATCTCCTTGTCGTCCTCGTACGAGCCGTCGTCCTTGCGGTGCTTCGTCGAGCTCTTGACCTCGTAGATCGCCCAGCCGCCGCCGTCCTTCCGGAGAATGTCAACGGCGCAGTAAAGCCCGTTGTAGGAGAAGGACGCCTCGCAGATGTTCTCCGTGCCCTTCGCCATCTCGGCCTCGGTGGCCGCCATCATGGCGGGGAGGTCGAGCTTGCCGTCGCTGTAGGCCGTCACCTCGACGTACGGGCCGAATAGCCCCATCGCGAGGTCGCCGACCTCGTTGCCGGCCTCCATGCGCGCGAGGACGCTCCCGTCGAAGTACGCCTCCCCGGGCTTGAACTTTCTCATCCACGCGATCTTGGGGCATTGCCAAAGCCCGCAGTATTTGGATTTTGACAGATAGACCATAAAACTCCCTCCGGGTGATCGTTTTCTTTTATTTTAATGGCTGCTTTGCGGCAAGTCAACCACGTGCGGGAGATTCCGTACGCCGCCGATCGTATGCTATCATCCGAACGGCACCGTTTTTGGGACGTATTCCGCCGTAGGATGATGCTTGCGGGTCCCGGAGCGGCTCGACGAAGGCGCGATATTCCCCGTCCGCAGCTCAAAGTCCGTTTTAACGGACAGACTGCTGGTTATTATGTAACCCGAAAGAGAAAAACATGATTCGGGAGTGAACGGAATGATATTCTATATTGCTGACACGTATTTCGGGGACGACCGCGCGATCGTCAGGTACGGCAGACCCTACGCGGACGCGGCCGAGGCGGATGAGATGCTGACCGAGATGTGGAACTGCACCGTCTCCGCCGGCGACGAGGTCTATATCCTCGGCGGCATGTTCGGCAGGCGCGTCGGAGACCCCGGCAGGATACTCGCCGCGCTCGAGGGCAGGAAGACCCTCGTCGCCGGCGGCGCGGAGATAGCGTGGATGAAGAGGCGGGGCGCCCTGCGGCATTTCGACTGCATCGCGCAGTACGCCGAGACCGCCGACCGCGGCGCGCAG
>JAFZCF010000045.1 GCA_017552165.1 Clostridia bacterium | reverse complement strand
AGCGCCGCGAGAAATTCTTCCACCGATTCCGAGCCGACCGCCGTCTCGATGGCGACGTCCTCTCCGAAGGACGTGCCGAGGAGCGTCGCCGACGGGAACTGTGATATCAGGCGCGCCGCCGCCTGATGCAGGCCGTACGAAACGCCGACGGATATGATCTCAAACGGCACGAGGGTGACGACCCCCGCCGCTCTCACCGCCGCCTGCGCCGCCTCGGTGTAAGCCCTGACGAGGCCGCCGGTCCCTAGGAGTATGCCGCCGAAATATCTCGTCACGACGATCGCGGCGTCGGTTATATCGGATTTCTGAAGGAGCCCGAGGACCGGCAGACCGCCGGTGCCCTTCGGCTCGCCGTCGTCGGAATATCCCGTCACGTTCTCCCCTATTCGGTAGGCGTAGACGTTGTGCCGCGCGTCGGAGTGCTTTTTTCTTATCTCCGAGATGAAGGCGGCCGCCTCGCCGGCGCTTTTGACCGGGCGGGCGTATCCGATGAACCGCGAACGCTTCTCCTCGTATTCGCCCGTTCCCTCGCCGCCGAGGGTGGTTATTCCGCCGCCCATTCCGAGTACCTTCCGAGCGCCGCTTCCCCGCAGACGGCCGTCACGGTGACGGCCTCGCTGCCGTATTCCGCCGACTCGACCTTCGCGTCGCGGTAGAGGCCGGCGACGACGTCCTGCCGGGACACGGGAATGATGAATACGTGACGCCCCGTCGTCTCGTTGACTATCCTCGTCAGGGCGGACGTGAGGTCTTCTATGCCCCGCCCGTCGAGCGCGGATATGAAAACGACGTTCTGAGGGTCAAATCCGTTCGGGGCGACCGGCTCCTCCTCCGCGGCGTCGCATTTGTTGAAAACGAGCAGCGTCGGCTTGCCGGAAGCGCCGAGACTCTCGAGCAGCGACACCGTGACCTTCAGCTGTTCGGTCACCTCGGGATCGGAGGCGTCCGCCACGATGAGGGTGATATCCGAATAGGTCGCCTCGTCGAGGGTGGAGCGGAACGCCTTTATGAGATGCGTCGGGAGATTTCTGATAAATCCGACGGTGTCGACGAGCAGCATCTCGTGCCCGTCGGGGAGTGTGAACCTCCTCGTCGTCGGGTCGAGCGTCGCGAAGAGCTTGTCCTCGACGAGGATGCCCGCGTCGGTCAGACGGTTGAGAAGGGTCGATTTCCCCGCGTTGGTGTATCCCACGATCGCCGCCTTGCATATACCCGAGCGGTCGCGCGCCTTGCGCTGGGTCGCGCGGCGGCGCTCTATCTCGCAAAGCTCGGCCTCTATCGCCTGTATGCGGCGGGAGATGTGCCGGCGGTCGGTCTCGAGCTTGGTCTCGCCCGGGCCCCTCGCGGCTATACTTCCGCCGCCCTGGCGCGAGAGCTGAAGCCCTTTGCCGATAAGTCTCGGGGCGGTGTATTTGAGCTGCGCGAGCTCGACCTGGAGCTTGCCCTCCGCCGTGCCGGCGTGGAGGGCGAAGATGTCGAGTATGAGCATGCTGCGGTCGATGACCCTCGGCGGCGAGCCGCCCCCGTCGTCGAGCGCCTGTTCCATGTTCCTGATCTGTGAAGGCGAGAGCTCGGTGTCGGCCACGACGAGGGTGATCTCCTCGGCGCGGCAGAGGTCGGAGAGCTCCGAGAGCTTGCCCTTTCCGAGGTACGTCCGGACGTCGGGATGCTCTTTTTTCTGTATCATCCTGACGTACGCGTGGCCGCCCGCCGTTTCGAGCAGCCGCTTGAGCTCGTCGAGCGAGGCGTTGACGCCGTGCTCGAGGCGGTCGTCCGTCATGACTGTTATCACGGCGGCGCGCTCGGTGTTGATGGCTTCGCTGATAATTTCCATATTGCGTCATCCTCCTTTTTGAGAATAAAAAGCGGGCGGAGGAAAGTCCTCTGCCCGCCGTAACGACATATTATGCCGTCCCGCGAATCGCGGATTGAGTGCGAATGAACGCGTTACGCTCTTTACTGTTTTCCGGAAATCGCAAGACGTCTCTTGAACTTGTCCACACGGCCGCCCGCATCGACAAACTTCTGTTTGCCGGTAAAGAAGGGATGGCACTTTGAGCAAATTTCGACGCGGATGCTGTCCTTAGTGGAGCGGGTCACGAATTCTTCGCCACATGCGCACTTGACAGTGACTTCTTTGTATTCGGGATGAATTCCTGCTTTCATTGTAGGCACCTCTCATCAGATTTGCCGCCGGACGGCCGTCCGGCAGACGCGACGGACATTATACCATATCCCGCATTTTTTTGCAACTGTTTTTTTTCGGTTTTTTTATTCCGCCTTTTTTTCGTCTTCCTCGTCGGAACGTTTTATCATCTGCGCGTAATGCACCATATACATGACGAGGGTCACGACGCCGGAAACGAAGCACACCGAGGTGATGATGATAAGCGGCAGACCGGACAGGCCGAATATGACTATCGCGGCGATCGAAACGGTGAGCAGGACGGTGTTGAACTTGCCGTACCATTTCGCCGAGACCATGTTGCCCGTGCGCTGTATCGTGTGTATGCCGGTGAGCGCCATGACGATCTGAACTATAATGAACAGAGCCATAAGCGGGATGACCTCGTTGTGCCTGACGGAGATACAGACGAGCGCCGCCGCTTGCGTGAGCTTGTCCGCCGCCGGGTCGAGCGCCTTTCCGAGGTTCGAGACCATGTTGAACTTCCTCGCCACCCAGCCGTCGACGACGTCGGTCACGCCGGATACGATGAAAACGATCCCCGCCGCGAGATACCGCTCTTTTATGTAGAGTATGAGTATTACGGGTATGAGGACCAGCCGGAACATACTCATAAGATTCGGTATGGTCAGTATTTTTCCGCCGAAGACTTTTTCTCCGAACGCAGCTTTTTTCATTTTTCCCTCCGGTGGTTTATCGGCAGAATTATACCACTTTGTTCATATTATGTCAACACGACTCGGGCGAAAAAGACACCAAGTGTTGTCAACAGTAATTTAAATCTGGAGAAAGAATTAACAGTGCATCGAAAATACTACCGTTCTTTATCATCAGAAATTTCGATGTATTTCCAGTGATATCCGTTTGCGGTTTTTCTTCGACCGGCGCAACATTGCTGAATTTGTTGTATTTTTTCTTTTCCAACTGATCGTGCGGCCTCTTTCAAAGTTGCAAAAGTGTTTCCGCTTTCAACGTTTAACACTCTGCGTGCGCGTGTTTTCCGTGTTGAACAGTATGGACATTTTCCATACCCCTTTATTTTGTTTCCGATGTAACTCTCGTAGTCGTTTCCGCAAATGGAGCACTTAAACCATATTTTTTTATTGCATCCTCTTGACACTTGGGTCGGCAACAAGTCTCCGTTTAAAAACGGATGCCATTCTAATGCAATCTGAGGATGGGTCGTTGCTAGATCATTATATTCTTCAAGTACAACATTTCCCGAACAGTAGGGGCACCCACTCCCACGGACTCTGTGATTCGGTGCGGCAGTCCATTGATGACCGAGCTTACATTTCCAATGGTATTTTTTGTTGGTTTGCGGGAATATATCTGATGGGGTTGTACCATTATTTTTTTCGTAATCCCACTCATCTGCAATAGCGGGAAAAAGAGTTTTGAAATCATTTTTCCCGGGAATTAAAATCATTCCCGCACAATTTCTGCAGCCAATTCCTTTTGAGCGATTGTTGATGTATGCAGAATACTCATAACCGCATTTTTGGCATTT
>JAFZCF010000044.1 GCA_017552165.1 Clostridia bacterium | reverse complement strand
AAGGACCGCTTCCCGGCCGTTTTTTCGCGGCGGGATTTTTATTATACCACGGACGCGTCCGCGTGTCAAGCGGTTTTTTTCAAAAAATAAAATAATTTTATTTCCTTTTCCCGCTCTTTTTTCTCGCCGACCCGGAGCTCTGCCCCTCGTCCCGGCGCCCGTTCGCTTTCCCCGTCCGCCCGGCCGCTCCCGCGGCCGTACTCCCGGCGCAAGCTCGCTTATTTTACTCATCCGGATACGGTTTGTCAAGGGGGAATTTAATATTTTTTTAATTTTTTTCGATTTGACATCCCGCGCGCGCACGCGTATAATATTGGTAGATTCCGTGCCGAATGCGCGGAAAGTTCGTTCCGAAAGGTCAAGTAATGAAAAAAGCAATAGCGATTCTTTTGGCGGCGCTTTTGGCGGCCGCGCCGTTGTCCGCCGTTTTCGCAGACGGCGAAGAGCTGTTCAGCGTGACACTTTTTGAAAACGGCAAGATCGAGTGGAAGCGCATTGAGGGCGCAGGAACATACTGGATCGGAATAAACGGCAGTTTCCTACCCGCCGGGGACGTCACGGAATACAGTCTGACGGAACAGGGCGGAATTTCCGACCCCGGCACCTATGATATAGAGATCGACGCTTATAACGCCGACTCCACGGAGATGATCCGCAACACGGTAATAACCGTCAGGTACGAAGGAGAAAAGTTTTTAATTCAGGGGGCTCCCTCCGGTTCGGCGTTGCACGTCGTCAGTATGGAAAGCGGCGCTCTGTTCAGAGTGACGCTTTATGAAAGCGGTAGGATCGAGTGGGGGCGCATCGACGGCGCAGAAACGTACTGGATCGGAATAAACGGGGGATTCATACCCGTCGGGAACGTCACGGAATATGGTCTGTATGGACAAGGCGGAATTTCCGAGCCCGGTTCCTACTATATAGAGATCAGCGCATATAACGCCGACTCCACCGAGCTGATAAGCAACACGGTCATTAACGTCGAGTATGACGGGGAAAAGTTTTTCGTCCAGGGGCCTCCCGCCGGACCGATATCGTCAGACACGGACGCGCCGATGCTCATAGCCACCGGGCCGAAAACCGGCTCCGGCGATTCGTCGAACACGATGCGCACGATACTCATCGCCGCGTCGGCGATTTTGGGAGTCGCCGCGATCGTCGCCGTGGCCGCAATTGAGATCGCAGCCGGAAAGAAGAAAGATGCCGGCCGCTGACGCTCTTATCTGCCCCGTATGCGGAGCCCGGCTCGGGCCGTCGGGAAGGGCCTTTCTGTGTCCGCGCGGACATTCGTTTGACGTCGCGAAGGAAGGCTACGTTAACCTTCTGACCGGCTCAAAAAGCGGCGACAGGATGGGCGACGACGTTATATCCTGCCGCAGCCGCCGCGATTTCCTGAACAAGGGATATTATGCGCCGCTCAGAGACCGGCTGCGCGGATTTTTTGACGGCAGACGGGGGAATCTCATCGATATTTGCTGCGGGGAGGGATATTACACCTCCGCGTTCGGATCTGTTGACGGAATATCGGCCTGCGGTTTTGACATCTCGAAGGAGGCCGTCCGGCTCGCGGCAAAGCGCGGAGGGGCGTTCTATTTCGTCGCCAACCTCACAAGGATCCCCGTCGCCGACGCTTTTTTCGATTTTGCGACGCAGATTTTTTCGCCGTTCTGCGAAACCGAATTTGCCCGCGTCCTGAGACCGGGCGGCATTCTTCTGTCCGTCATCCCGGGCAAACGGCATCTTTGGGGGCTGAAATCCGCCCTCTACGACGAGCCGTACGAAAACGACGAAAAATTCGCGGATATCGGGGGCGGTCTCTTCTCGCTCATGGACGTCATACGCGTAAAATACGAGGTCACGATGCCAGCCGCGGACGCGGCCGCAGTTTTCCGCATGACGCCCTATTTTTTCCACACATCCCTTTCCGACAAAGCGAAGCTCGACGGGCTCGAATCGCTGACGACGGAGATAGATTTTCTCATCGGCGTGATGGAAAGAAAATAAAAGTTTAGCACTCACATAATAAGAGTGCCAACAATTTACAAAATCAATATAATTTATTCAAGCATAGGACATATTTCCGCGGTATAATACTGGCGTCCTTGAGAGAGGACTGCCAATATACCAAAAATACAGGAGGACAAAATCATGTTCGGAATTATGCCTTATCGTAAAAACATCTGGAGCCCCGCGAACATACTTCGCGATATGGACGAGTTTGAAAAGAGCTTCTTCGGCGACCGCCGTATGCCGGCCTTCGGGACCGACGTCACAGACAAGGGCGACGCTTATCTTCTTCAGACCGATCTCCCCGGCTTTTCGAAAGACGAGATTAAGGTCGAAGTGAACGGCGACGTCCTCACGGTCTCTGCCGAGCACAAGACGGAAGACGAGCAGAAGAACGGCGAGCAGGTAGTCCGCCGCGAGAGAAGCTACGGAAAATACGTCCGTTCGTTCGAACTCGGCGACGTTAACGCCGAAGCCATCACGGCCAAATATGAAAACGGCGTCCTGTCGCTCGATCTGCCCAAGAAAGCGGAAATTAAGCCCGAACCGCGCACGATCGAAATAGCGTGACGTCTCCATAAAAACCGCCTCCCCGAAACCGGGGAGGCGATTTTCATAAAAAGGAGAAAAAAACTACCTGACATTCACTTCAAAACTGTTCCCGCATCGCGGGCAGGCGGCGCGATGGACGCCCTTTATTCGTTTAAGTCTCAGGGTGGCGGAGCATTCGGGACACTTTCTGTAAATATGCGTCCTGCGGTCGCGAATGCGGTTTTTGAGAAGCACGAGACTGTCCCTGATTTTGCGTACGATTTTCAGATACCCGTTGTTCTCCGCCGATCTTCTCACCTCGTTCCTTGAAAGGAGACGGAAGAAGAACAGAACGGCGAGAATTATGTAAACGACCCTCGAAAAAACGACAAGAAATGCGGACTTCACGACGTATCCGATACACTGTACAAGGCAGAACAGCGCGATCATCCAGAGATTAAGTCTCCCGAGATCGTCGAGTCCGTGCCGGCCGGCAAAGAACCTCGAGAAAAACGCCCTGATTTTGCTCAAAAAAACAACCCCTCAACCAATGATGGGACAATTATAACGCCTAAATATGAACTTCGGGAATCGCTTTCGTAAACTTTTTCGTAACATTGCTCCCGCAAAATATATTTTCAATTCATTAATAAATTATTTCACAAAGGGCCACAATTGCGGCGCCGGCGTATGGCATAATAGTATGTTATGAAAGGTTGAACGAAATGCTCAAATTAGACGGTATAAGAAAAAACTATAAGGCCGGCGGCGCGGAGATCGCCGCGCTCAAGGGAGTGTCGATAGAATTCCGGGAATGCGAGTTTGTCGCCGTTCTCGGCCATTCCGGCTGCGGAAAAACCACCCTGCTGAACATTATCGGCGGCCTTGACCACGCCGACGAGGGAGTTCTCACCATAAACGGGGTTTCGACGGCGGACTTTTCCGACCGCGACTGGGACACTTACCGCAACCATTCCGTGGGATTCGTGTTCCAGAGCTATAACCTCATCCCCCATCAGACGGTGCTCGAAAACGTGGAGCTTGCGCTCACGCTCTCCGGCGTCGGCCGCGAGGAACACCGCCGCCGCGCAACGGAGGCCCTCGACAGGGTCGGGCTCGGCGACCAGGCGAAAAAGAAACCGAGCCAGCTCTCGGGCGGCCAGATGCAGCGCGTGGCCATCGCCAGGGCGATAGTGAACGATCCCGAGATACTGCTCGCCGACGAACCGACCGGCGCTCTCGACTCCGAGACCTCCGTACAGGTCATGGACATACTGAAACAGATATCGAAAGACCGTCTCGTCATCATGGTCACCCACAACCCGGATCTCGCCGACAAGTACGCCACCCGTATCGTCCGGCTGAGCGACGGCGAAATAATATCCGACAGCCGTCCGTGCGAGGGAGACCGCGGCGGAGACGCGGTAAAGTCAAAGAAAAACCGCTCCATGAGCTTTTTTACCGCGCTCGGGCTCTCAATGAAAAATCTCCTGACAAAAAAGGGGCGAACCGTAATGACGGGCTTTGCCGGCTCAATCGGCATAATAGGCATAGCCCTCATCCTGTCAGTTTCGCAGGGGGTGGACAGATTCATCGACAAGATCCAGGAGGACACCCTGACGAAATATCCCCTCACGATAAACGCCGAGACCGTGGACATGACGGCGCTCCTTTCGTCTTTCCAGGAACAGCGCGAAGAAAACAGCGCGGAACAGCGCGAGGATGGATACGTTTACAACCGCTCCGGCATCGCGTCGCTTTTCAAGGCGATGACGTCGGTCTCTTCCTCAAAAAACAACGTCAACGCCTTCAAAAAGCATATAGAGTCAAACGAAGAATTTCAGAAGGCGGCGTCCGCCGTGACCTACGAATATCCCATCGTCATGAATCTATATTACAAGACCCCGTCGGGCGAGATCGTCCGCTCGGATTCGGAGTCTGTCATCAGGAGCATGTACGAGGCGATGGGCGTCTCCGTCGGGGGGGCGTATTCGACGATGCTCACGTCAATGTCCTCGTCGCTGACTGTGTGGGAACGCATGCTCCCCGGTAAGGACGGCGAGCTCGTGAGCGACCTCATAACCGGTCAGTACGATCTCGTCGCCGGCGAATGGCCGAAGTCGAAAAACGACGTCGTGCTGATCCTCAACGAGCGCAACGAGCTGAGCGATTTCGTGCTCTACTCTCTCGGGCTCAAATCGTCCGAGGAATTCAACGAGATCGTCCAGGCGGCGATGAAGGGCGAGGAGATAGAGGTCGGGATAACGCGCTTCAGCTATGAGGAGCTTCTCTCCCGCTCCTTCCGCCTGATACTGTCCCCCGATTTCTACCGTGAAAACTCCGACGGGACTTACACCGATCTCTCGGCTTCGCAGTCGGGGCTTGCGCTCCTCTGGAGCGATCCCGACAAATATACCGAGATCCGTATCAGCGGCATAATCAAGCCGAACGACAACTCGCTTTACAGCATGCTTAACGGCTCCATTGGATTCACGAACGAGCTCGCCGAGTACGTCATCACGGCGACCGAAGAGCACGGGCTCGTAAAGGCGCAGCTCTCCGATCCGCTCACCGACGCGCTGACGGGCCTCAGCTTCCCGTCTGACGGCAGCACGGGAAAGGGGCGCATCGACGAGGCGCGCCGCAGAATGGCCGGAATGACCGATTCCGAAAAGGCCGCGATATACGTAAAGATCGCCTCAGAACCGGACGGGGATTATCTCGAAAAAGCCGTTGATCAGGCCATAAAGGCGATGGGACGGGACGCGATAATTTCGCGCATCACGACCAAATACGCCGGCATGATGGGCGGCTCGGATCCCGAAACTATAACGGCGTATTTTGACAGGATGAGCGACGACGACATCGCCGCGCTCATAAAGGACGACGTCACCGCCTCCGTCAGACAGGCCTACGCCTACGAGGTCAAAGAGTCGCTCTCCGGCAAAAGCGAAGCCGAGCTCGCAGCCATGCTCGACCCCGACAAGATCAGCGACGACGTGATATCGGCTCTGTACGACGAATATTTCGCCGGCGAGCTTTCGGGATCGACTTACGAGAAAAACCTCTCGATCCTCGGCTATGTCGACAGGAACGAGCCCTCTGCGATAACCATTTACGCGTCGTCCTTCGCCGACAAAAACAGGATAAGCGAGCTCGTCGACGAGTATAACGCCTCCGTCGATGAAGAGAACGTGATACACATGACGGACTACGTCAAGCTCCTCATGTCCTCGGTTTCGACGGTAATTGACGCCATCTCGTACGTTCTCATCGCCTTTGTCGGGATATCGCTCGTCGTATCGTCCATAATGATCGGCGTGATAACGAACATCTCGGTGCTCGAGAGGACGAAGGAGATCGGCATCCTCCGCGCGATAGGCGCGTCGAAGGGCGACATCGCAAGGGTGTTCAACGCCGAGACCCTCGTCATAGGGCTCTTTGCCGGGCTGCTCGGGATCGCCGTGACGCTGATACTCATCATCCCGATAAACGCGCTGCTGCATTATTTCACGGGCATACCCTACCTGTCCGCGCAGCTTCCGGTCGGGGCGGCCGCGATCCTCGTTCTGCTGAGCGTTTTGCTCACGGTCACGGCCGGGCTCATACCGTCGCGGGCGGCGTCGAAAAAAGACCCCGTCGAGGCGCTCCGCACGGAATAAAACATCTCAAATCCGTCCGGCGGGACTTCATCCCGCCGGACGTTTTTCCGCTCTCCCTTGATATACCTGCGCGGGCGTGGTATAATTATCTCAAACGGATATACGACAAAGATACCGAGGAACGCAATATGGATCTGACAAAAATATCTGCCCCGGGCAGCCCGAAAAGTTTTCTTTCATTCCACGAAAACGCGGAAATATCCGCCGTAGGCGCCCTCCCTCCGCGCGCCTACTTCATCCCTTTCGCGGACGGACAGGCCCTCTCTGCCGACAGGACGGCGTCCGACAGGTTTGAGTCCCTGAACGGCGCGTGGGATTTTTCATATTACGACAGCGTGGTCGACCTGCCGGATGATTTCACGAAAGCCGCCTTCGGCGGTTTTATCGAGGTCCCCTCGAACTGGCAGCTGCACGGCTTTGACAGCCCGCAGTACACAAACGTCAGATATCCCATCCCGTACGATCCGCCGTTCGTCCCCGACGACGACCCCGTCGGCGTGTACCGCAGAAAGTATACGTATATGCCCGACGGCCTGCGGCGGATAATAGTTTTCGAAGGCGCCGACAGCTGTCTTTATCTCTTCGTAAACGGCGCGTTCGCGGGATATACCCAGGTCTCTCACCGCATGACGGAATTTGACGTGACCGATCTTCTGCGTCCCGGCGAGAACGACGTCGTCTGCGCCGTGCTCAAATGGTGCGACGGAACGTATCTCGAGGATCAGGACAAATTCCGTCTGTCCGGCATTTTCAGGGACGTGTATATGCTTTCCCGCCCGGAAAAACGCCTCGAAAACTACCGTATTATCTCAGATATGCACGGCAATTTCAGTTTTTCGGCGGTCGGAGCCCGCTGCGAGCTCGATCTTTTTGACGGCGGCGAGCTCATCCTCTCGGGAGAGGCGGACGAGGGCCGCGCCTTCACGGCAAAAATCGGCGGAGCGAAGCTCTGGTCCGCCGAAAAGCCGTATCTGTACGATCTTGTGATACGCTCGGAGGGCGAAGCCGTGCTCGAAAAGGTCGGCTTCAGGACCGTATCAGCCGAAAACGGCGTTTTCCGTCTCAACGGCAAAAAGATCAAGCTCCTCGGCGTAAACCGCCACGACAGCTATCCCGATACCGGTTTTTACGCCAGCCGCGAAAAGATGCTCCGCGATCTCACCATGATGAAATCGTTCAACGTGAACGCCGTGCGCACGTCCCATTATCCGAACGCGCCGGAGTTTTACCGTTTGTGCGACGAGCTCGGCCTCTACGTAATCGACGAGGCGGACCTTGAGACCCACGGGAGCATATACGTTTACGGCAGTATGAGAGAGAACTCCGGCAAAAATATGAGGGCCTCCATCGCCTACGTCGCCGGCAGCGAAATCTTCCGCGGCGCGATACTGTGGCGTGAGACCCTCCTCGTGACGAGGGATATTAACCGGCCGAGCGTCATTATCTGGTCGCTCGGGAACGAATGCGGCTGGAGCGAAACCATGCGCCTCGCCGCCCTGACGGTCAAAGAGCTCGACAAAACGAGGCCGGTCCACTACGAGAGCATACACCTCTCCCTTGACGGGACCCCGAACGGCGATATCGACGTGTTCTCGACGATGTACACACATCCCGACGAGATGACGAGACGTCTGAGCGACGCGGGCGAGACACGGCCCTTCATCCTCTGCGAATACAGTCACGCGATGGGAAACGGCCCCGGGGACCTCGAGGATCACTTCCGCGTGTTTATGAGCTCCGACAGATTCATCGGCGGTCTGGTATGGGAATGGTGCGATCACGCGCTCCCGACCGGTACGACGGAATCGGGAGAGACCGCCTACGGGTACGGCGGAGACTTCGGCGAGACTGTCCACGACGGCAATTTCTGCTGCGACGGTCTGTGCTATCCCGACAGAACGCCGCACACCGGTCTGCGCGAGCTCGGGCAGGTCTACCGCCCCGTGAGGGTAAGCCGGAAAGAAGACGGCTCCTTCGTTTTCCGCAGTACGCTGTATTTTTCGGAAGCGTCGGAATCGCTTTCGTGCAGATACGAGATCACCGACGACGGCCGCGCCGTCTCGGAGGGCACGGTTCCCTTCTCTCTCCCTCCCGAGGGCGTCTGCGAGGTCACGGTCCCGGAGGCCTGCGCCGGCTTCTCATCCGACGCTTTCATCAGATTTATATTTGAAAACAAAGAAACGGGGGCGCAGGTCTGCTTTGACCAGCTCCGGCTGAGCGAGGCGAAGAGACCGGCCGTCCGGCCCTCCGTCCCAGCACCCGTCCTCGCGGCCTCGCCTCTTTCGTTCGAGGTGACGGCGGGGGACGCGCGCTTCGTCTTTGACAGGCGCCGCGCGAAAATGACAGTCATCGAAAAAAACGGCGTCAACGTCCTCGAAAAGCCGATGAACTTCAATTTCTTCCGCGCCCCGACGGACAACGACGTGATGCGCAGCGACTGGTACGACGTTTTTCTCGACAATCCGGTGACAAAGGTCTATGAGACCTCGGCGGAGATCTCGGACGGCTGCGCCGTTATCCGCTCCTTCCAGTCGTACGGCAGGGCGGTGACCGCGCCCTTTGGGAGAGTCCGCGCCGAATACCGTATTGACGGCGCCGGCTCGATGACTCTCTCGGCGTCCTTTGAGACCGATGTCGTCGGGACGGAATATCTCCCCCGCTTCGGCGTCAGACTGTTTGCCGACAAATCGCTCGGCAAGGTCTCCTATCTCGGATACGGTCCCTATGAAAGCTACGCCGACAAGCACGAGGCGTCATATTTCGGCGAGTTTTCGTCGGAAGCGTCTCTTATGTACGAGCCGTATCTGAAACCGCAGGAAAACTCGTCCCATTTCGGGACAAAGCGCCTTTCCGTCACCGGAGGAGGCCGCGGGATAACGATAACCTCCGAGTCCGGCTTCTCATTCAATGTGAGCGAGTATACCGAAGAGGAGCTCGCGTCAAAGCGCCACCGTCACGAGCTCGAAAAGAGTGGATATACCGTTATATGCGCCGACTTTTTCATGGCGGGAGTGGGCTCCGGTTCATGCGGGCCGCGGCTCGACAAAAAATATCGCGTCCCCGTGCCGAGGTGCGAAGGGACGCTGACATTTGAATTTTTTTGATTTTTCGAAACAATACAGACCGGCGCGGACTGTCCCGCGCCGGCTGCTTTATACGTCAGTTTTCCTGTGAAAGAATCCGGTCGACCTTCTCTCTGACCGCCGTGTCCGATGCAAGATAGACGCTTCCGTTTTTGGATGAAATATTGAACATTCTGCTTCTTCCTTCGTCTCCCACCAACGTGAGGAACATGAGATACTGCTCCCCGACTTGCAGTGAATCAGGGAATGCATGAACGTCGATTATCGTCTCGGTTGTACTCCCTTTTATCTGCTCATCGACCCTGCAGTTATATCCTGAATTATTTGCGTCGGGGTAGTCTCCCTTTTTGTCAAGAACGGTCACCCGGAAAATATAATCGCTCTGCGGTACGATGTCGTTAAGAGAATCCGATTTAATAAAATCAACTCCTTTGTGATCGATTTTTTCGGAAGTATCATTCTTTACAAGTTCCGGTATCAGTTCCTCGACATAATAACGGAAGGCACTGCTCTCTTCTGTTTTTATCTCTGTTTCATCACCATACCTTTTTGTCAGAATTTTGGGGATTAATGCATTACCACCAATAGGGACGTATCTGTCAAAATCATAGAAAACCAAACTGTGCTTCTCAAGAATAAGAAGATATTCCTGATCAGCACGATAACCGTGAGACAGATTTTCTTTGATGACCGTCCCTCTAACGGCGGGCAGCTCATAAAAACCTTCGTTCACTATATAAACCGCAATCGTATCTTCTTCAAGCCGACCTTTTATCACTTCCACCGGTCTGAAGAAAAGAGCCGTATAAAACCCGCTTGGCGAATACATTACTTCGCCGGTAAAAACGGCGCTTACGATATGTGTCGAACAGGCAATTTCTTCTTCAAACGTCATCGAAACGCGGTCAACTTCTACCCCGACCATCACAATCTGCTCATCTTCCTTTTCGACAGAGGATACGGATAATAAAGCGATCACGACGAGAAGGAGGACCGCAAGGCATTTTTTAATGATTTTTCCGGCCATTTTATTTTCTCCCTTGTGTTTTTGGGGGGTGATTTCACAGCCCCTATATATTATACGTACGGCGGAGACACTTTTCCTTATGATTTTTGAAAAAAATTTTTTCGAACAGAATATTTTTTTGCGCCGGGCGGCGAAAAAGCGCGGCGATCCGGTTTTTTTGCCCCGCAGTATTGACCGGCGCGCCTTAAAGTGGTATAATATAGGGTAATTATTATCCTGAGGATTTGCGATGTTCGAGCTTGATCCCGCAGTAAAAAAAGAGACTCTGTTCCTCGCCGGAGCGGAGGCGGTAATGACCGCGATAATGTTCGCGGTCTTTCTTGCGCTCGGAAGATTCGATCTCAGCGTCCTCGCCGGGGGGATGATCGGCTTCGCCGTGTCGCTGCTCAACTTCTTTCTCATGTGCCTCACGGTGCAGAGATCGGTAAGATATGACGACGACAAAAAACGGAAAACCATGATGAACGCCTCGATGGGCCTGCGGCTCCTTCTCGCCTTTGCCCTGCTCGGCGTTTCCATCGGTCTTCTCGGCGCCAACCCTATAGCCGCCCTCCTGCCGCTGCTGTTCCCCAGGATAACGATCATCATAAGACAAATCATGCTTAAAAAAGAGGCGAAAGGGGGCGGAGAAAACGGAGACAAAACAGAATAAAAGGTTTTCCGACGTGTTTATCGACGTCCTCCTCATCCTCGGGATGATACTTCCCTTCGCCGGATGTATGGCGCTCAAGGTCATGACGGACGTCCCGCCCGACGGGATAGAGATCAGCGGCGCGAGGATCTACGCGGTCATAGATATGCCGCTCCAGCCGCTGTACCTCACCGAGGCGACGGCCGTATCGGCAGCGGTCGTGATCTGCCTGTTTTTCCTCTGCCTGTTTCTCACGAGAAAGCTCTCCGTAAGAGACCCGTCGAAGCGTCAGCTCCTCGCCGAATGGATAGTCGAGAAATGCGGCGGCCTCGTCAGGGACAACATGGGAGAGCGGTTTGCAGGTTTTGCCCCGTTCATCGCGGCGGTCATGGGGATCTCGGGCTTTTCGAGTCTCTCGAGTCTGCTCGGTCTGTACGCGCCGACCTCCGACCTCAGCATCATTGGCGGCTGGGCTATCGTGTGCTTCGCCCTCATAACCCATTACAAGCTGAAGGGCGGCGTCGGCAACTACCTGAAGGGCTTTACCGAGCCAGTCGTGCTGTTCACGCCGATGAACGTCATAAGCGAATTCGCGACCCCGGTCTCGATGTCGCTTCGTCATTACGGAAACGTGATGTCCGGGGGCGTCATATCGACGCTCCTCGCCTCCGCGCTCGGAGGTCTGTCGCACCTTGTCCTCGGAAAACTCCCGGGGATGCTGTCACAGATACCAATTTTTCGCGTAGGCATACCCGCCGTCCTGTCGCTGTATTTCGACATATTCAGCGGACTTATCCAGGCGTTTATCTTCGCCCTGCTGACGATGATGTACGTGACGAACGGCTTCCCGGAAGAAAAATATGAAGCGAGAATGGCGAAAAAACGCGCCCGCCTCGCAGAAAAGAAAAAGGCGTCTGCCTGAAAAAGAAAGGTCAGGAACATATCATGCATCTGGCAATTGCAATCATACTCGGATGCTGCGCCGTAGGCGCGGGAATAGCGATGTTCGCGGCGCTCGGCCCCGGCATCGGCGAGGGCTACGCCGCCGGTCAGGCGTGCGCGGCGATAGGGCGTCAGCCCGAGGCGAAGAGCGAGGTCACGAGCACCCTTATCATGGGCTGCGCTATGACCGAAACTACGGGTCTCTACGCGCTCGTCATAGCCATCCTCCTCATTTTCGTCGCTCCGAGACAGTTCGTAAACATCTTTACCGAAGCCGTAAAGGCGCTCTCTCACTGATAAAACCACCGAAAGGGGCTTTTTATGCCGGGTCAGAATCTTGAAATAATCTCCGTAAATATATGGAGCATACTTATTTCCCTCTGCAACCTTGTCATTATATATTTCATATTCAAAAAGTTCCTTTTCGGCAGAATCGAAAAGTTCTTTGACCGCCGCCGCAGCGAGATCGACAAGACCTACGACGAGGCCGGCGAGGCGAAGAAAAAAGCGGAGCAGGACAAGGAACGGTATGAAACAAAGCTCGGCGACGCCGAACAGGAGGCCGCCGAGATAATCGACAAAGCGAGGGCAAAGGCCGACGGTATCAGCTCGGAAATCATCCGCGACGCGAACGAACGCGCCGCGGAGGCTCTGCGCCGTTCCGACGAGAACATAGCGCTCGACAAGCGCCGCGCCGCCAACGAGATAAAGGACGAAATCTCGTCGCTCTCCGTTGAGCTCGCCGAAAAGATCGTCGGCAGGGAGATAAACGAGGCGGATCACCGCGCGCTGATCGACAGTTTCATAAACGACATGAACGACGGAAAGGGTGAAAGCTGATGCCCGGGTTCGCGCAGGAATACGCCTCCGCGCTCTATTCCCTTTCACGTGAGGAAAACCTCGATCCCGAGATACTCGGCGAGGTGCGGGAGCTTAAAGCTTTGTTCGACGGCCATCCGGAACTCGTACGGCTGCTTTCCGACCCCGTGATCTCAAAGTCCGAGCGGCAGGAGTCCGCCGACAGGATATTCGGCGGAAGGATACACCCGTATCTCCTTAATCTCATCAGGCTCACGGTAAAAAACGGCCGGATCGGCTCGATAAAAGAGATACTTTCCGGCTACATCGATCTGTGGTACAGATATTCGGGGATAGCGGTCGCCGAGGTGGTGTCCGCGGTCCCGCTCAGCGAAGATCAGAAAAACCGGCTTCACCGGGCGCTCGAGAGCAAATTCGGCGGCAACGTCGAGATGCGTCTCTCCGTCGACCCGGCGCTTATCGGCGGTCTCAAGGTCACGGTAGGCGACAATATGGCGGACAACACCGTCCGCCGCAAAATAGACGGCATTGAAAGACTCCTGAAACAGACTGTCATCTGAACAGGCGGAAAAAGAAATGAACCTCAATCCAAGCGAAATAAGCAAGATCATAAAAGCCGAAATAAAGCATTTTGAGACGAAGACGGACGAGGCCGAGGTCGGCATCGTCATCCTCGTCGGCGACGGCATCGCCCGCGCTCACGGACTTGACAACTGCATGGCGAGCGAGCTTCTCGAATTTGAAGGCGGCGACCTCGGAATGGCTCAGAACCTCGAGGAGGATTCCGTCTCCATCGCCATCCTCTCCAACCGTTCGGACATAAAAGAGGGCACCGTCGTGCGCCGCACCGGAAAGGTCGTTTCCGTGCCGGTCGGCGAGGCGATGCTCGGGAGAGTCGTCAACGCGCTCGGCGAGCCGATAGACGGCGAGGGCATGATCTTCACGACCGAGCGCCGCCCGATAGAGGCCATAGCGCCGGGAATAATCAAAAGAAAATCGGTAAACGTGCCGCTCGTGACCGGGATCAAGGCGATAGACAGCATGATCCCGATAGGCAGAGGCCAGCGCGAGCTGATAATCGGCGACCGCCAGACGGGAAAAACCTCAATCGCCGTCGACACGATAATCAATCAGCGCGACACCGACGTGCTGTGCGTTTACGTCGCTATCGGGCAAAAGAACTCGACCGTCGCCCAGGTGACGGAGACGCTCCGAAAAGCCGACGCGCTCTCCTATACCGTCGTGGTATCGGCGTCAGCGAGCGAAACCGCGCCTCTGCAGTATATTGCGCCCTATACCGGCTGCGCGATTGCTGAATATTTCATGTCAAAAGGCAGGGACGTCCTCATCGTCTACGACGACCTGAGCAAGCACGCCGTCGCGTACCGCGCTCTGTCTCTGCTTATAAGAAGGCCGCCGGGACGCGAGGCGTATCCGGGAGACGTCTTCTATCTCCATTCGAGACTTCTCGAACGCGCTGCGAGGATCGCGCCGGAATACGGCGGAGGAAGCATAACCGCGCTCCCCATAATAGAAACGCAGGCGGGCGACGTCTCGGCGTATATTCCGACAAACGTCATATCCATAACCGACGGCCAGATTTATCTCGAATCCGAGCTGTTCCACAGCGGTATAATGCCGGCGGTCAACCCCGGAATATCCGTCAGCCGCGTCGGCGGCTCCGCGCAGATCAAAGCGATGAAAAAGGTCTCGGGACCGCTCAAGCTGATCTATTCCCAGTACAGGGAGCTCCAGAGCTTCGCGCAGTTCGGCTCCGACCTCGACGCAGACACCAAGTCGCGTCTCGCCCAGGGCGAGAGGATCGTCGAGATCCTCAAGCAGGACAAGAGCTCGCCCGTCCGCATAGGATGTCAGATAGCCATAATCTACGCGGCGGTCAACAACTATCTCGCGCCTGTGCCGGTCGAGAGGATAAAAGAATACGAGGCCGGTCTGTACCGGCATCTTGAAAAGCGCAACGGCGAACTCCTCGACCGGCTCGAGAACGGTTCGTGGACCGACGCGGACGAGTCGGAGCTCGTCGGAGCGATACACACCTACACTCTGAAATTCACCGAAGAATAAACATAAGAACAGAAGGAGGCGAACGGACATGGGAGCCGATATGAAGCATATCAAAAACCGAATAAAGAGCGTCGGCAACACCCTTCATATCACCCGCGCCATGAAGCTCGTCGCCTCGTCCAAGATCGCCCGCGCCGAGGCGGCGCGGAAAACCGCCGCGTCGTTTGCCGAGGCGGTATGCGAGGTGCTCTTCCGCGCCGTCACGCCCGACGTTTCGGGCTCTCCGTACGTGACGCCTGTCAATCCCGACGCCCCCGCGTACTACGTCGTTATCGAGGCCGACCGCGGTCTTGCCGGCGGATTCAACGGGAATATCAACCGCCTCGTGGAGGCGTCAGTCCCCGAGGGATCGTACGTGTCGGCCGTCGGAAAACGCGCCTGCGACATGATAAGCAGAAAAGAAGGCCTTTTCAGGGCCGACGTGACCTGCCCGAACTCCGAAAAGCCCGACCGCGAGACCATCTCCGGCATAGCCGAAAAGATCGCCGGAATGATGAAAAGCGGCGAGATCTCCGGGGCGTTCGTCGTATATACCCGGCTCGACAATATCATCACACAGACGCCGGTCTCGGCAAAACTCCTCCCGCTCGAGCCGCCGGAGAAAAAGGGCGGCGTGACGGAGTTCGAACCCGGAGTGACTCAGGTGCTCGAGCGCGCCGTTCCCATGTATCTGACCGGGCGGCTGAACTCAGCGATAAGCGAAAGCTTTGCCGCCGAACAGTACGCCAGGCGCAACGCGATGGACTCTGCGAGCGACAACGCCTCGGAAATGATAGATCAGCTCGAGCTGACCTACAACAGAGCGCGTCAGAACGCCATCACACAGGAAATAACCGAAATCGTCGCCGGCGCGAACGCCGGAGAATGAGGATCTAATGACACAGACAAAAAACGTCGGAAAAATAATACAAGTCATGGGACCCGTCGTCGACGTCAGATTTTCCGAAGGAAATCTCCCGTCTCTGCAAAACGCGCTCGAAATAATGCGTTCGGACGGGAAAAAGCTCGTCGTTGAGGTCGCCCAGCATCTCGGTGACAACGTCGTGCGCTGTATAGCGATGAGCAGCACCGACGGGCTTGTCCGCGGAACGGACGTCGCCGATACCGGCTCCCCGATAAAGGTCCCGGTCGGCGAAAAGACTCTCGGAAGGATATTCAACGTCCTCGGAGAGGCGGTCGACGAGCAGCCGGATCCCGTCGACTGCGAGAAATGGGAGATACACCGCCAGCCGCCGTCATACGACGAGCAGGTCCCCAACGCCGAGATACTTGAAACGGGAATCAAGGTCATCGACCTCATCTGCCCGTACGCAAAGGGCGGCAAGATCGGCCTTTTCGGCGGCGCCGGGGTCGGCAAGACCGTCCTCATAATGGAACTGATCAACAACATAGCGACTGAGCACGGCGGCATTTCGGTCTTTACCGGCGTGGGTGAGCGTACCCGCGAGGGGAACGACCTTTACAACGAAATGAAGGATTCCGGCGTTCTCTCAAAAACGGCCCTCGTTTACGGACAGATGAACGAGCCGCCGGGCGCGAGGATGCGCGTAGGGCTCACCGGCCTCACCATGGCGGAGTATTTCCGCGACAGAGAGGGACAGGACGTCCTGCTCTTCATCGACAACATTTTCAGATTCACCCAGGCGGGCTCGGAGGTATCGGCGCTTCTCGGGCGGATGCCGTCAGCCGTCGGATACCAGCCGACTCTCGCGACCGAGATGGGCGCGCTTCAGGAAAGGATAACGTCAACGCATCGCGGATCGATCACGTCGGTCCAGGCGGTCTACGTTCCCGCAGACGACCTGACCGACCCGGCGCCCGCGACAACGTTTGCCCACCTCGACGCGACGACCGTGCTTTCGAGAGCGATATCCTCGCAGGGCATTTATCCCGCCGTCGACCCGCTCGCCAGCACGAGCCGCATCCTCACCCCCGAGACCGTCGGCGCAGAACATTACAGAGTGGCCAAAGAAGTCCAGAGAATACTTCAAAAATACAACGAGCTTCAGGACATTATCGCGATCATGGGCATGGACGAACTCTCAAGCGAAGACCGTGTGACGGTCACAAGAGCCCGTAAAGTCCAGCGGTTCCTGTCTCAGGCGTTCCACGTTTCGGAACAGTATAACGGCTTCGCGGGGCAGTACGTCCCGCTGGCGGACACCGTCCGGAGTTTTGCCGAGATAGTCGACGGAAAGCACGACGATCTGCCTGAGTCGGCGTTCCTTTACGTGGGCACCGTCGAGGAGGCGCGCCGCAAAGCGGCGGGGCGGTGATATGAGAGACGCTTTCCGCCTCCGGATACTCAGCCCGGAAGGCGTGACCTTCGACGGCGAAGCCGTACAGATCTCCCTCACGGGGAGCGGGGGCTCGCTCTCGGTCCGGGCCGGACACATACCGCTCGTCACGGCGACCAAAGCCGGCGTCTGCCGCGTATGGACTCCGGACAGCGACACCGTCTCGGAATTTGACTGCGGCGACGGGATCCTGTCGGTCTCGAACGATGCCGTCACGCTCGTTTGCGATTTCGTATCAGAAAAATAGCATCGACACAGCGCAGAGGAGAGCCGCGGAACAATCCGCGGCTCTCTGTGTTATTGTTTTATTGTTTACGTGCCGTATATATCGATTACGCGTGCGCGGCCGCTGAGCGCTGCGCCGGTGACGTATTGAGGAACCCCGTTCATCAGAAAGTCGCTGTGTGAAAAATGCATGTGCCCGGCCAGTACTGCTTTGAGCGCGGTCTCTTTTTCATTAAGCAAACTGTAATATTCCCCGATGTTGGGACTGCCGCGCGTCGTATCCAGCAAGTAATACGGGAGAGAGTCTTTCAGAATCTTCTCGGCATAGGGATGCAGAGTCTCACTGTCGATTGGAATATGGTGAACAAACACCACCGGGCGATTTCCGGACAAAACAGTTTTCAGTTCCGATATGATCCGGTCGCTGATTTCCCGTGAGCCGTTATCAATCCCGACAAGAAGCAGTTCGCCAAGTTCTTTCACACGGATTTCTGGGGATTCGTTTGTTTCCTCCGTAAAAAACCGGTAAAATTCACTCCCCGTGTCGTGATTGCCGGGGATCACAAAACAGTTTCCTACTGTTTTGATGAGCCGGAACATTTCATAAATATTTCCCTTTGACGGTCTGTCAACCGTATCACCGGAAAAAATGAGACAGTCACATCCGATATCATGCCCGAACTCAACGAGATTTTGAAAGTTTTCAAGCTGAGAAAGACCGTTGCCGACGCTTGTCCATATCTCAGCCGTTCGTCTGTCTTTTTCTCTGATTGCTTCGTCATCAAGTTCGGATTGAAAACAGATATGACTGTCCGAGATCTGAAGGATGCGATATCGTTTTTTCAGGCCCGGAATAACAAGAGTATCCCGTTCGATTTTATATTTGTCCGGTTGTTTCATAAGCCGGTCTCCATTCTGACGTCAAGCTTTCCCTTTAAAGCAAAACTTTCTACTTCTGTGCTTTCGCTGCGGCCATTTTATCGTATTGCTGCTCTATCTTTGCTATGCTCGCGGAAAATGACATTTTTTTTGACGCCCATTCGGACGCAAATTTGCGTGATTCAGCCTGAAGCTGATACCTGAAGAAGGCGTTTACCCCGTCCATCGACGGCCCGAACAGCAAGGCGAGATCGCTGCGCTTTCCCGCCAGCAGAATGTCGAGCATCTCTTCGTCATCGTCGGCGTCTGTGTACTTGTCCTTGAGCGCTTTGTCGTAATACGCCGTTATGACTGTGCGGTAGTTTTCGCAGCAAAGCGCCTCGGCGACGTATCCCGCAAGCTCGGGATCCTTCGCCTTTGCGGGTACGCAGAAAACAGACCAGTTGTTCGACGTTCCGCTGTAATAATCTTTTTGTTTGTCATCATATTTGGGATACGGAAGGACGCCGTAGGGATCCTCCATGTCCCTGATTTTGTCATACAGTCTCGAAAGCGGCTGAGGGCTCAGAAGCGCCTTGCCGGACGTGAACATGCCGACAAGCTGTTTGTACTCCTTATCCGTTTTAAGAGTGTAGGCGCCGTTTGTTTCATAAAACAGCGCGAATATCTTTTCGTACGTGTCGTTTGCCTTGCGCTCGTCGAGGACGACGTCAAGATATCCGTCTTTTTTACCTGTGAGCGAAAGGCCGAAGGCGTAGAGATACGCGCTCGCGTCGTGGACCGTCCCCGTCATAAAGCCGTAGACGTCGTCCCCGTCGCGCTCGCCGTCGCGATTGTAATCCTCGTATATATCCTTGACAAGCGCGCTGACGTAATCTATCGTCCATTCGCCGCTCCTGACGACGTCGTAGAGATCGGCGATGTTATAGTCCGAGGCGATGCGCTTGTTGAGCATATAGGCGTACGTCTGCTGAAGCGCGGTGACCGATATGTCCCCGACGGCGGCAAAAAGCATGCCGTTTATCGTAAAAGTATCGTTGACCTCTTTTGACCACCACGGGCGCGAGAGATTTATCCCCGGCACGGAGCCGTCGTTGAAATCCGCAAAATATCCGTCGACGATGACCGTTCCGGCGCGCCAGACCTGCATCATTATCGCATCAAACTCGTCGTCACCGGAGTCGAGCGCCTGCCGGACGTATCTTTCGTGCATCAGCTGCCCTTCCCCGCTGCCCGACGCGACGGTCACGACGGGGATCATCTCGATATCGAACCGGTCTTCAATCTTAAGATTTCTCCGGTGTATGGCGGCGCCGCAGATGTCGGTTATATCGTCCGAAAACATCTCGTATCTGCATATATCGGTGCACGAAACGCGCCACTTTTTCCCGGTAAACTTAACGTCCCCGAGCCCGTCGTCCGCCGCGAGGCGCGCCTCGCGGCCCGAGACGTCCGTATCTGTCGGAACGATCGGATTCCCGCTTGTTCCGCACGAAGACGAGCACACGAAAATCGCGGCAAACGTCAGCGCCGCGAGCAGAAACGCCGCAATACGTCTGATTTTCATGTCATTTCACTCTCGATTTTGTTTTTCGGCATTCATTCGACGGGAATGACGTGCCTGTTGTAAGTCACGGCGTCGCCCGATATGCATATATCGGCGCAGTAGGCGTCGTTTCCCGTGCAGGCGGCAGGTACCGTTATATACGGCACGCCGCCGGAGACGCACATCCCGCCCTCGTGGGCGTGTCCCGCTATAAAGCAAAGGACCTTGCCCGAGCCCTCGACTGCCTCTCTGATATCCGCAAAATTTTGCGGCAGATGCGTGTCGTGGGCATTCCCCGGGTCTCCCGTCATCGAAACTATCGGGTGATGTGAACACACGACGGCCTTTTCGCAGCCGTCGAGCTTTTCCTTCAGCCAGTCGATCTGCTTTTGCGGACAGATCGTGTCCTTCCAGTCGCCCGGCGTGCCGTCGTAGGGTCTGCCGTCTATGTGAAAATTGCAGTCGAGGGTTATAAAAGTTATCCCGTCCGCCTCGAAGGAGCACACGGCGCCGAGCTCTTCGTCGTCAAAGCCGCAGAACATCTTTTTGTCAAGATGAAATCCGTCGTGATTCCCGACGAGATTGACAATGTTATATCCCGCGGTCTCTTCCCTGAGCTCGGCGAGGAGTTCCTCGTTCACCTGTCTTTCGCGGTCCCCGTTAATCAGGTCGCCCATGTTAAAAACGAACGGAAGACCTCCGATTTTTTTAAGGATATGCGAAAGCTTTTTTCTGCCGAGCACGCACACTCTGTCCGCCACGTTGACCCTGCCGTAGTGAAGGTCGGCGAAAACACCGAATCTGATCATTGTTTTTCCCCGGATGAAAGATTTAATCAAAGGCGCCCGCCGTTGCGGGCGCCTCACAATTTTTTTGTCAGCTTCTCTTTTTCTTCGAGAACGCTATCGATCCGCCGACCGAAGCAATTGCAACGAGCGCCAGAGCACATGTCATGTCAAACGTGTCCGTGCTCGAGGGAGCCTCGTCCGCCGACAGAGCGGCGAGCACGACGTTGCCGTCGCCGGTGAACTCAAGCTGCCACGCGAGAGTGTAGAACTTTCCGTCGTCGTAGGTCTCGGCTTCTCCGTTCAGATACGTTTTGAATCCGGCTTTTTCGGGCATTCTGTAGTTGCAGATAGCCCACTCTATATCGTTAAAATTCGTCAGAACGACGAGATATTCTCCGGCGGGGAGACCGCTGCCGGGCATCTGAATCTTATCGGTCCAGTTCGTCCACTGCCCGTTGAAAGCGATGTTCCTGATCTCAGCCGCAGGCTTGCCGCTTACGGTGTGCTCGTAATCGCCGTTCCATTTGTAAACGATACAGTCGAACTTACCGGCGGAACCGGCCATATACGGGATAATGGAAACAAGCCTGCCGGTCCCCTTCGTGGCGAAACGGTAAGCAAACTGCGCCGCGCCTGCCCCGTCGTAACGCTTTGAGCTCATATCCCAGCCCTCGCCCCAGGTGTGAACGCTGTGAGTCGTTTCTTCAGACGACCCGCCCTGAGAAGGCGCGGTATCATCTGAGAGAGGATCGTTTTTGGCCCATGAGCCGTCTTCCCATACAAACTGCCACATGAGGGAGGTGTATTTGCCGTCCTTCATGTACGGCTCGCCGTTAAGGTAAGCGCGAAAGCCCGCGTTTTCGCTCCCTATCGAGCTGATATAGTTGCAGAACGCCCACTTGTCGCCGTCATCGGTAAGGCTGACGTTCGTTATAACCATATAGTACTGGCTTCCCTTTACGACTTTGCCCGCGGGTATATCGATCGTGTGCCCGTCATACCACCACGTGTCGTTATTCGTATGCGTTATGCCGGTTTTTTCGAATATGGGGGCGGTTTTTAACGTGTCGGTATGATTTCCCTGCCACACGTAGATTTTGAAATCAAAAGTCGCAGCAGAGCCGGCAACATGCGCGTTGACACCGATAAGACTCCCGGTGGAGCCCGGAGCGGGTTCAAAGCGATAGCCGATAACGTCGCTCGAATTGTTCGTATCGATTCTTGCTATGTCACTGCCGCTCCACGGATTCTGTTTTTCGGCAAACGCGGCGATGCCGAGAAGCGACGCGAGCACCGTCACCGCAATTATGATTGAAACTGTCTTTTTCATGCTCTTTCCTTTCTGAATTGAATGGGATTCACGCCTTCCCCCGAGGGGGAAGGCGAGATGTATTCAACTTGTAGGATTATTGCTTAAAACCGCGGCTGCCCGTCAGGCAGCAGTCCAGGTCCCTTCGGTTACGAGACCGAGGTAGGTCCCGTCGCTCGAGAAGACTGAATCGCCGACGAGAGTCGCGCCGGTGTGCGTGACGCCGTTTTTGTCAATATAGGTCCCGCGGGTTATTCCGCCCTGGCCGTCGACAGATTTGTCGGCTGCGCTGGTTCTGAGTATTACAAGTCCCTTCATTTCATTTTCCTCCTGTTGTCAGGAAATCGCGTTGCTGCTCGTTCCTTCTGCGAAGGTGAAACTTACAACATCCTGATATGTGATTGTGTCACCCGACCTGACGAACGTACGGGCATAGAGCGTGCTGCCGCTGCCCAGGTTGTCAGTCGGGAGATCGAGCCAGTGTACGGAGATGAGTTTGTCGCCATCCTCACCACCGAAGTTTACAGCGGTCATGGTCGTGTTTCCGTAGCACTTGCTCTGGATGAGAGCATCATACTTCGTGCAGACACGGGAGAAGAGCGCTGAACCGAACACGCAGCTGTCCTCTGTGTCGGAGAAGATGATTCCGACCGTATCGGTCACGTCCGCCTTAACGACCGCGTTGAGATAGAACGCGTCTATCTTGTCGTCCGCGTCAGCGTCAGCGTATGAGAGCCTGAGTTCGGAAACAGGAGCGGCAGGAGTTTCGAGTTTTACAAATCCAAAGCTGTCGACAACGATCTTCTTATCGCCGGCGCCCGAATTGCTGTAGCCGCCGGTGAGGACCATGAACTTCGTTACGTTTGTGTT
>JAFZCF010000003.1 GCA_017552165.1 Clostridia bacterium | reverse complement strand
GTAGACAATTAGATGTGACAACAATCAGTTGAATTTGTCTGACAAAATGTTTTAAAACGGCAAAAACGCCTTTAACCTATTGACTTTTTTCCGTCAAAATGATAAAATAACGGACGTTATGACGGTTGTCAAAAGGTCTACATTATGACGGGCGGTAATGCCATGAAAAAAGATGCGGTTTTCTGGTCATTGATTATTGCGGTCCCGCTGATCGTCGGCCTTGCCGTTTATCTGATCTTCAAGCCCTCGGCATTTGTTTCAAAATGGTTTTATGATTTGTTTGGATGGCGGCAGCCGGCGATAGAGACCCCGCTATCCCCGTTTTGGATTTTCATCAGATTCTATCTGTGTGATCTGCTTTGGGCATTATCTTTAACAGCGGTTTCACAACTGATACTCGGTACCGGACGAAAACAGGTGATAGTATCTTTTTTGATCTGCGTACTTACCGGAACGGCGGTTGAGCTGCTGCAGCATCACGGAATAATCCCAGGCACGTTCGATATCTGGGATCTGATTGTGGAGTCAATAGGCTCGGTCCTATCGATTATAATAACAACAACACACACAAGGAGAAAAAGAAATGAAAAAAAGATTTCTTAGGGTCCTTCTGCTGATCCTGGCAATAAGCGCGTTTATTGTTATGGCGGTCGGAAGCGGCTCCTCAGACACACCGGCAACGGAAAACACCAATCCGCCGACGAACAACACAAACCAGGGGCAGAACTCCAACGACACCCCGAAAGAAAAAGTTGAATACTCTGTCGGCGAATCCCTTGTCGTCGTCTGGACAAACAGCATCGGAACAAAGTGGATCAAGGTCGGCGTTCCCGTAACAAATACCGGAAACGTCAATCTTTACCTCGAATCGAGCAGCATTGACGTTGAAAACGCGGATGGCAGTCTCGCGGCAACAATCAGTATGGTAAGCGTTTTCCCGCAGGTCATCAAGCCCGGAGAAACGGCGTATTATTTTGAAGAAACGACTTACGACGGAACCGAGACAGAGGGCCTGAAGCTTGTTCCCCATGTCAAAGCAGAAAAAGCCAAGATTGATCTGGTCAGGTTTGAAGTAACCGATATACAGTTAAAAGACGATAATATTTTTGGCCCCAAGGTAATGGGCCGCGTCAAAAACACGAGCGACAAAGAAGCATCGCTGACTTATGTCGTAGCTAATTTCTTTGACAAAGACGGGAAATTTATCGGACAGCAATTCACCATCCTTACAGACGATCTTCCCGCCGGAGAGAAGGTCGGATTTGAGACAAGTTCGCTTTCTTCGGATCTTGAAGCGTCAGACATAGCCACTTATGATGTCGTCGCTTTCCCTTTTAAGTACCAGTGGTAACGCATCTGTAAAAACAAAAAACGAATTATCGAATCGCCCGACTGAACCTCGGGCGGTTTTTATTCAGAACGAAGTAAAAACCCTGCGATTTTTTTGCGACAAACGTGCGAAAAAGGTGAGATGCGTTTTTCGGCGTGATACGGTATAATAATGCCATGACCGCGGGGCGGCAAGGGCGCCGCCCGCCCCCGAAAACGTCATGCGTCCCCGGCGCAAAAGCCCCGCGCCGGAGGGCGCGGGGCGGTTGTTGTAAGATTGTGTGACGCCGCTTGCGTTGCGTGAGACCTGTCAGTTGCCTCTGAAGAACTTCACCGCCGACTCGAACATCCTGAGGTCATAGTTGCCCGGGACGTTGACGTACAGGCCGCGGCCGACGCGCTCGCTGTGCCCCATTTTGCCGAAGACGCGGCCGTCCGGCGAGGTGATTCCCTCGACCGCCATTGCCGAGCCGTTCGGGTTGAAGGCGACGTCCATGCTCGCCATGCCGTCGAGATCCACGTACTGCGTCGCTATCTGTCCGTTTTCGGCGAGCTGTTTCAGGAGCTTGCCGTCCGCGACGAAGCGCCCCTCGCCGTGAGAGATCGGAACGCTTATGACGTCCCCCACGTTCACGAGCGAGAGCCACGGGGAGAGATCGGAGGCGACGCGGGTGCGCACTATCCTCGACTGGTGCCTGCCTATGACGTTATACGTCAGCGTCGGGGAGCTGCCGTCGGCGTCGGTTATGCGTCCATAGGGGACGAGGCCGAGCTTGATGAGCGCCTGGAAGCCGTTGCATATCCCGCACATGAGCCCGCCCCTGCCGTCGAGCAGGTCCGTCACCGCGTCCCTTATCACGCCGGAGCGGAAGAACGAGGTTATGAACTTGCCGGAGCCGTCCGGCTCGTCGCCGCCGGAGAATCCGCCGGGGATGAAGATCGCCTGAGAGTTCGCTATCTTCCCGGCAAAGTCCTCCGCCGAGCGCCTGACGTCCTCCGGAGTGAGGTTCCTCACGACGAAGATCTCGGGGACTCCGCCCGCCGAGGCGACCGCCCTCGCGCTGTCGTACTCGCAGTTCGTGCCCGGGAAGACGGGGATGAGGAATCTCGGCGACGCGCATTTTACCGCCGGCGCGGACTTCCTTCCCGTTTTCACGCCGAGCGTGACGGCCTCGCCGGCCGCCTCCGCCTTTACGGGATACACACTCTCGAGCTTGCCCTCGTACGCGCCGAGGAGCTCGGAGACGGACACCGTTTCGCCGCCGAGGGACAGGCGTTTTTCATCCGTCGTATAACCGACGATCCGCTCGCCCTCGCGCGCCTCGGTCACCTCGATAAGGAAGGCGCCGTATATCCTGCCGAAGAGGTCGCGGACGCTGAGATCCGGCGAAAAATCGAATCCCAGCCCGTTGCCGAAGCAGGATTTCATGACAGACGCGGCGATACCGCCCGAAACGGGCGTTGAACACGACACGCCGCGCCCCGAGGCGAGTATCTCCGAGACGATCCGGAAGACCTCCCTCTGGGAGGCCGCCTCGGGTATTATCCCGTCGCGGAGCGACGGCTTTACGAGTATCACGGGATGTCCCGCCGCCCTGAACTCCGGGCTGACGGCATCGGACGTTTTGCCCGTAGTCACGGCGAAGGAAACGAGCGTCGGCGGGACGTCGAGGTCCTCGAAGGACCCGCTCATCGAGTCCTTTCCGCCTATCGCGCCGGTCTCGAAATCGAGCTGCGCCTCGAGCGCTCCGAGCAACGCGGAAAAGGGCTTGCCCCACCTGCGCGCGTCCCTGCCGGGTTTTTCAAAATACTCCTGAAAGGTCAGATACGCCCCCTCGGCCTTTGCGCCCGAGGCGACGAGCTTGGAGAGCGACTCCGTAACGGCGAGATAGGCGCCGTGATACGGGCTTTCCTCGGAAATCACGGGGTCGTAGCCGTAAGCCATGAAAGAACAGCAGTCGGTCTCGCCCTTTTCGAGGGGTATCTTCTGCACCATCGCCTGGGCGGGGGTGAGCTGATATTTCCCGCCGAAGGGCATGAGCACCGAGCCCGCCCCGATGGTGCCGTCAAACCGCTCGCCGAGGCCGCGGCGCGAGCACACCGGGAGGTCCCCCGCTACCGACAGCATACCGCGGCGGAAGCCGTCGGGCAGGTCTTTTTCCTTTATCGCCGGCTCGGCGGCCGACACGTCCATGCGCTTTTTCGCGCCGTTTGAGTTGAGGAACCCGCGGCCGATATCGACGACGGTCTTTCCCCGCCAGCGCATTACGAGCCTCCCGGTGTCCGTCACGCGGGCGACCGGCGTTGCCTTGAGGTTCTCGGCGTTTGCGAGGGCTATGAACTTTTCGGCGTCGGATGCCGATACGACCACGGCCATCCTCTCCTGGGACTCCGAGATCGCGAGCTCCGTGCCGTCGAGGCCGTCGTATTTCTTGGGAACGGCGTCGAGATCGATGTCCAGCCCGTCGGCGAGCTCGCCGATCGCGACCGACACGCCGCCCGCGCCGAAATCGTTGCAGCGCTTTATGAGCCGCGTCGCCTCGCCGTTTCTGAAAAGTCTCTGGAGCTTGCGCTCCTCCGGGGCGTTGCCCTTCTGCACCTCGGCGCCGCAGGTCTCGACGGAATGGGCGTCGTGCGCCTTTGACGAGCCGGTCGCGCCGCCTATGCCGTCGCGTCCCGTGTCCCCTCCGAGGAGGATGACGGAATCGCCGGGCGCGGGTCTTTCACGCCTGACGTTTTCGCTCGGGGCGGCGGCTATGACCGCGCCGATCTCCATGTGCTTCGCGGCGTAGCCGGGGTGGTATATCTCGTCGACGATGCCCGTCGCGAGTCCTATCTGGTTGCCGTATGACGAATATCCCGCGGCGGCGGTCGTCACGAGCTTCCTCTGCGGGAGCTTGCCGGGGAGCGTCTCGCTCACCGGGACAGTCGGGTCGGACGCGCCGGTCACCCTCATGGCGCCGTAAACGTACGCCCTGCCCGAGAGCGGGTCTCTTATAGCCCCGCCTATGCAGGTCGCGGCGCCGCCGAAGGGCTCTATCTCCGTCGGGTGGTTGTGAGTTTCGTTTTTGAAGAGCAGCAGCCAGGGCTTATCCTTGCCGTCCTCCGTCACGTCGATCTTCACCGTGCAGGCGTTTATCTCCTCGGATTCGTCGAGGCGGGGGAGTTTGCCGCTCTTTTTGAGATATTTTACGCCGACCGTCGCTATGTCCATGAGCGTGACCGGCTTTCTGTCTCCCGCGAGCTCCCTCGTCGAGAGGTAGCGCCGGTAGGCGTCCGCCACGCGTCCGTCGCGCGGGGGCTCTGGTGTGAGCTCGGTGAGGAATGTCGTGTGACGGCAGTGATCAGACCAGTAGGTGTCGATCATCTTTATCTCGGTCACGGTGGGGTCGCGCCCCTTGTCCCTGAAATAATCGCGGCAGAAGGCGAGGTCGTCTGCGTCCATCGCGAGGCCGTTCTTTTTGATAAATTCGCCGAGCGCCGGGCCCTCGAGCCGCCTGAATCCCTCAAAAACCGGCACGTCGGGCGGCACGGGATAGGGCGTCATGAGCGTCTCCGGAAGGGCGAGGGACGCCTCCCTCGCCTCGACCGGGTTAATCACGTATTTTTTGACGGCCTGAAAGTCACTCTCCGGGAGCACGCCGTAAAGGACGTAAAGCTTTGCCGACCTGACGGCCGGGCGGGCGCCCATCGAGATCAGCTGAATGCACTGCGCCGCCGAGTCGGCCCTCTGGTCGAACTGGCCGGGCAGGTATTCGACGGCGAAGACCCTGCCGTCGCCCGTGTCGGGCTCGCTGCTGACGATATCGACCTGCGGCTCGGAGAACACCGCGCCGACCGCGCGGGCGAAAAGCTCCTCCGCGACGTCCTCGACGTCATAGCGGTTGATTATCCTGAGATCCGAAAGCCCTTTTATTCCGAGAACGTCGCGGAGATCGGAAAGCAGCGCCTTCGCCTCCGTCGCGTACTCTTTCTTTTTTTCTACGTAAATGCGGTATACCATGTTTTATCTCATCAGTCCCGTCCGAGGGCTTCGAGCGCCCTCTTTCCGACGTCGCGGCGGAAGAACGAGTTTTTGAATTTTATCCTGCCGACAGAACGGTAGGCGCCCTCGAGCGCCGAGCGGAGATCGGGCGCCACGCAGGTCACGCCGAGCACCCTGCCGCCCGAGGTCACGAGCCTGCCGTCCGACAGGGCGGCTCCGGCGACGAAAACGTCGCATCCGATGTCCCCGGGTATGTCTATCTCAAAGCCCTTTTGATATCCCAGCGGATAGCCCTCCGACGCCATGACGACGCAGGCGGCGGAATCGCGGGAAAACTCGACGTCAATCTCGCTCAGCCGCCCGTCCCTGACCGCTCTCATGATATCGAGCAGATCGGTTTTCAGGAGCGGCAGGACGACCTGAGTCTCCGGGTCGCCGAAGCGGCAGTTGTACTCTATGACCTTCGGCCCGGCGGAGGTTATCATCAGCCCGAAATAGAGGCACCCGCGGAATGTCCTTCCCTCTTCCCTGAGGCCGCGCACCGTCGGGAGGAATATCTCCCTCATGCAGCGTTCTGCGATCTCCGGGGTGTAGAAGGGATTGGGGGCTATCGTCCCCATACCGCCGGTGTTCGGTCCGAGGTCCCCGTCGTAAGCCCGCTTGTGGTCCATTGACGAGACCATGGGGACGACGGTCTCCCCGTCGGTGAAGGCGAGGACCGAGACCTCCGGCCCCGTAAGAAACTCCTCGAAAACGACCGTTTCGCCGCTCTTTCCGAACTTGCCGTCGACCATCGCCTCGCGGACGGCGGTCACGGCGCTCTCCCTGTCAAACGCAACGGTGACGCCCTTTCCGAGGGCGAGCCCGTCGGCCTTTACGACAGTCGGGAGCGCGACGCTCTCCGCGTAGGACAGCGCCTCGCCGGCGTCGCTGAATATCCTGCACTCCGCCGTCGGGATGCCGCGGCGCTTCATGAATTCCTTTGCGAAGGCCTTGCTGCCCTCTATCACGGCGGCGTTCTTCCTCGGGCCGAAGCAGGGTACGCCGGCCTCCTCGAGCATATCGACGAGCCCCATGACGAGGGGATCGTCCGGCGTCACAACGGCAAAGTCTATCCCCTTTTCCAAGGCGAAGGAGATGATGCCGGAAAGGTCGGTCGCCTTTATCGGGACGCAGACTGCGTCCGCCGCTATCCCTCCGTTGCCCGGGAGGGCGTAGACCGTCCCGACGTCCGGGTTTTCTTTTATCTTCTTTATGACGGCGTGTTCTCTGCCCCCGCCGCCTATGACCATTACGTTCATCGTATCAGTGGTGGAACAGTCTGAGACCCGTGAAGGCCATCGCTATCCCGTATTTGTCGCAGCATTCTATGACGGCATCGTCCCTCACCGAGCCGCCCGGCTCGGCGACGTAGCTCACTCCGCTCTTCTTCGCCCTCTCGATGTTGTCGCTGAAGGGGAAGAAGGCGTCGGACCCGAGCGAAACGCCGGTTATCCCGTCGAGATATTCCCTCTGCTCGGCGGGGGTGAAGGGCTCCGGCCTCTTTGTGAAGTATTTCTGCCATATCCCGTCGGCGCAGACGTCCTCTTCGTTGTGATTGATGTACCCGTCGATGACGTTGTCGCGGTCGGGACGCCCGATGTCGGGTCTGAAGGGCAGACCGAGCACCCTCTCCGACTGACGGAGGAACCAGGTGTCGGCCTTTGAGCCGGCGAGCCGCGTGCAGTGTATCCTCGACTGCTGCCCGGCGCCGACGCCTATCGCCTGCCCGTCGTAGGCGAAGCAGACCGAGTTCGACTGGGTGTATTTAAGCGTTATGAGCGAGATTATGAGGTCCTCGACGGCCTCCTCCGGGAGCGTCCTGTTCGCCGTGACGACGTTTTTGAGCATGTCGCGGTTTATCCTGACGTCGTTCCTTCCCTGCTCGAAGGTCACGCCGAAGACCTGCTTGCGCTCGGTCTTTTCGGGGACGTAATCCGGATCGATTTTGACTATGTTATAATTTCCTTTTCTCTTTGTGCGGAGTATCTCGAGCGCCTCGGGATCATATCCCAGGGCGATGATGCCGTCGGACACCTCGCGCTTGATTATCTTCGCCGCCGTGACGTCGCAGACGTCCGAGAGGGCGATCCAGTCGCCGAAGGAGGACATGCGGTCGGTTCCCCTCGCCCTCGCGTAGGCGCAGGCAAGAGGCGACGAATCGAGCTTTTTCACGTCGCTGACGAAGCAGGCCTTTTTAAGCTTGTCCGAGAGCGGGAGCCCTATCGCTGCGGAGGTCGGGCTCACGTGCTTGAAGGACGCGGCGGCGGGCGCGCCCAAAGCCGCCGACAGCTCCTTTACGAGCTGCCACGAGTT
>JAFZCF010000043.1 GCA_017552165.1 Clostridia bacterium | reverse complement strand
GCCAAGCGGAACTTTATCTTGCCTTCCCCTTGGAGGGGTAGGCGTGAACCCCAAAGCTCGCTTGCCTCGCTTCGAGGACCCCGCCGCGGTGTCAGCGTCAGCTGACGGATGAGGTGTTAGCGAACACACGGGGCTGTCGAACGGCTTAAAGCGTTTGTCGCCACCTCATCAGTCCCTTCGGGACAGCGTCGGGAACCCCGATTCCCCTCAAGGAGAAGCCAAGACAGAGTTCAGCCCCATGCGTTTCAGGGGGGCGCGGCGGAGGCAAATGCGGCGGGGGAAGCCGAGAGTTCGTACAGTTTTAGGCGTTTCAAACAGGAGAAGCCGATCTAAATCTTGCCTTTCCCTTGAGGGGAAGGTGTCAGCGTCAGCTGACGGATGAGGTGTTAGCGAACGCACGGGGCTGTCGAACGGTTAAGGCGCTTGTCGCCACCTCATCAGTCCCTTCGGGACAACGTCGGGAACCCCGCAAAAATGCAAAGCATTTTTGGGGGAACCCCGATTCCCCTCGAGGAGAAGCCAAGACAGAGTTCAGCCCCATGCGTTTCAGGGGGGCGCGGCGCAAAACTTAACGGGCGGGCGGCACTAAATTTGCGGTCAATTCACACGCGGTTCACAGTTGCGGTGTATAATATGTTCAGCAAATGTGGCCGTGCCGTCCTGAGGACGCGGATCATGAGCGCTTCGCTTGTACGTCCCCGCGCGAATCGCCCCTCGTCTTACGGCGGAAACTTGTTTGCTCTCACACAGCAGGTGAGGGTTTTTTCGTTATGCCCGCCCTCTTGCGGGCGCCGGCCGCTTTCAATTGTTCAACGCAAAGAGGTAATTGTAAAATGAAAACAGGAAACCGTTCCCCGGTCGGGAACATCAGAGTCGCCATGCTCGGCGGACTGAACGAGATCGGGAAGAACCTCGCCGTCATAGAATACGGCGAAAGCATCGTCGTCGTGGACTGCGGTCTCGGCTTCCCCGACGAGGAGATGCCGGGCGTCGACCTCGTCATAGCCGACACGACGTATCTTGAAAAGAACCGCGACATGATAAAGGGCGTCTTCCTCACCCACGGACACGAGGACCACATCGGAGGCGTCCCGTATCTCCTCCGAAAGATCGACGTGCCGGTCTACGGCACCAACCTCACGATAGGGATACTCGAAAACAAGCTCGAGGAGCACGACATCCCCTTCGAGCCCGACCTGAACGTCGTCAGGGCCGGCGACGTCATCTCCGCCGGCGACTTTACCGTCGAGTTCATAAGGGTAAACCACAGCATTGCCGACGCCTGCGCCCTCGCGATAAGGTGCGAGGCGGGAACCATCGTCCACACGGGAGACTTCAAGCTCGATCTCTCGCCTATCGAGGGGGAGATAATGGACATCCCCCGCCTCGGCCAGCTCGGCAAGGAGGGCGTCACCCTCCTCATGTGCGAATCGACCAACGCCGAGCGCCCGGGCTACACCCCGTCGGAAATGACGGTCGGCAAGAGTCTTGAAAACATCTTCACGGTCAACTCCGACAAGCGCATAGTCGTCGCGACCTTCTCGTCGAACGTCCACAGGGTACAGCAGATCATCAACGTCTCGGCAAAGCACAACCGCAAGGTGGCGATCACCGGGCGCTCGATGATAAACATCGTCTCGGCGGCGCTGCGTCTCGAATACATGAAGATCCCCGACGGGCTGCTCATCGACGTTAACGACATATCCCGCTATCCGCAGAACCAGATCACGCTCATAACGACGGGCACGCAGGGAGAGCCGCTCTCGGCTCTGTCGCGCATGGCCTTCCAGTCTCACGACAAGGTCAGGCTCGGCGCCGGCGACCTCGTCGTGATCTCGGCGAGCGCGATACCCGGCAACGAGAAGATGATCGGCAAGATCATAAACGAGCTGCTGCGCAACGGCGCGTCGGTGTTCCGCGACGACAGCACGTCGGTCCACGTGTCCGGCCACGCCTGCGAGGAGGAGATCAAGCTCATGATCGCCCTCACGAGGCCGAAATACTTCATGCCGATACACGGCGAGTACCGCCAGCTGAGCGCGAACAGGTCCCTCGCCCTCGCGATGGGCATCCCGGAAAAGAACATATTCATCTCCGACGTCGGAAAGATCCTCGAGATCTCGCCGTCGGGCGCCGCCTTCGGAGGCACGACACCCTCCGGCAAGATACTCGTCGACGGCTACGGGATAGGCGACATCGGCAGCGTGGTCCTCAGGGACAGGAAGCACCTCGCGCAGGACGGCATAATCGCCATCGTCACGACGATCGACTTCGACGACTGCTTCATCGCGTCGGGGCCCGACGTCGTCACCCGCGGCTTCGTTTACGTCAAGGAGTCGGAGGAGCTCGTCGAGGGCATCCGCGACGTCGCCCGCGACACCATCACCGACTGTATCGAGAACGGCGTGACGGATCACGTCGAGATCAAGGCGCAGACCAAGAGCGCCGTGATGAAATACGTCCTTAACAGCACGGGGCGCAAGCCGATGGTGCTGCCCATCATAATGGAGGTCTGACAATGGAAAAATACGCCTGGAAAGCCCGCCTGCTCCCCGGAATGAGGGAGGAATACGTCCGCCGCCACGACGCGATATGGCCCGAGATGGTCGCCGTACTGAAAGAAGCGGGCATCGTGAACTATACCATCTGGAACGCCGGCGACGAGCTCTTCGGATACTACGAATGCAGCGAGGGCGTGGAAAAGGCCGCGGCCGTACAGGCCGGCTCGCCCGTCGTCGACCGCTGGAACGAGTACATGAAGGACGTCATGGAGATGGACGCCGACCCCGTGACGGGCGCGCAGCCCCTGCTTCTGAAAGTTTTTGAGCTCAACTGAGCGTCTCGCGCCGCGCGGCACTTGATTAAACCGGCGTTTTATGGTATAATGGCGTTTGAAGTGTCCGCAGAAGGCGGATTTTTGCCCGGCGGACGCCGGGACCATCCCAGGAAAGGCATGGAAAAAGTATGAAAAAAGCATTGGGTATCATCCTCTCGGCGATGTTCCTGCTCTCCGCGCTCGCGGGCTGCGCCGGAAATTCGTCCGACGAGGAATATATCGGGCCCACGATCCCCGTCTATATCGCCGAGGAAATAGCCAACTATGACCCGGCTTACGGCAACCTCGACGCCGAGACGCAGAAGATCCTCGGCCTCGTTTACGAGGGGCTCTTCAAATACGACGCTAACGGCAAGGTCGTAAAGGCGCAGGCGAAATCTGTCAAGATACTCGACAAGCCCTCCGACAACTATTACGGAATAGAGATAAAGCTTCAGGACACCGCCTGGAGCGACGGCACGCCCGTCCAGGCGCAGGACTACATCTACGCGTGGCAGAGGATACTCGAGCCCGGCTTCCGCGGCGAGGCGGCGTCCCTGCTCTTCGGGATAAAGAACGCCCGCGCGTGCAATCAGGGCGAATGCTCCATCGAGGACCTCGGCGTCACCGACTCGGGCGTCAAGATCCTCCGCATAACCTTCGAGGGTCCGACCGACTATGACAAGTTCTACGAGTACCTCGCGAGCCCGATGCTCGTCCCGCTCCGCGAGATAGCCGTCAACAAGGTCGAGAAGGACTGGTCCTCGAGCTCGTCCGTCGTCGTCTGCAACGGGCCGTTCTGCATACGCAGCTACTCTAACGAGGAAAAGCGCCTCACCATCGACCGCAATATCTATTACATGAGGAACGTCGAGAAGGACAGCGTGATGAAATACGTCACCCCGTACCGCCTCACGAACGACCTCTCCAAGGGCGCCGAGGGCGCCGAGGAGCTTTTCTCCTCCGGAATGCTCGCCTTCGACAGCTCGCTCCCGCTTTCAAAGCGCGCCGAATACGCCTCCAAAGCGACCGTCAACGACACCATGTCGGTCATGACCTACGTCTTCAACACGGCGGTAGAGCCGTTTGACAAGCCGGAGGTCAGGCTCGCGCTCTCAAAGGCCCTCGACAGGAACAGGATCGCCGAGATCCTCACCTTCGCAAAGCCGGCCGGCGGCATCATAGCCGACGGCGTGTTCAACACGAATTACAAGGGCAAGACGTCCTTCCGCTCGGCGGGCGGCAGTCTCATCCCGGCGGAGGCAAACGTCGCCGAGGCCAAGTCCCTGCTCTCCAAGGCGGGCGTCTCGGGCGGCAGCATCGAGATAACCGTCCGCAAGACCGAGGCCGACGTCGCGGTCGCCGAGTACGTCAAGTCGGTTTGGGATTCGCTCGGATTCAAGGTCACCATCAAAAAGCTCGACTTCTACAAGTATAAGGACGAGCGCGAATACGACCTCGTCAGCGACAGATTCAACGAAGCATACGAAAGCCGCGATTTCCAGGTCATCTCGGTCGACTACATGATGTTCACGACCGACGCCTTCGGCAACCTCGCGACCTTCTCGAAGAACTTCGCGAGCGGAGTCATCGACCTGACCGTCGCAGCCGACTCATACGATCTGACGACCCACGTATCGGGATATGACAACGAGCAGTACACGGCAAAGCTCGAGGAGGCCTTTGCCGAGTCCGATCTCTCAAAGCGCGCGGAGCTTCTCCACGCCGCCGAGGAGATCCTCATGAACGACATGCCCGTCATGCCGCTCGTACAGCTTCAGACCGCGTCGGTGTCCGACAGCAATCTCAAGAACGTCAAGTTCACGAGATTCGGCTGCGCCGATTTCATCAAGGCAGACCTTAAAAACAAGGATAAATACACCGTCGGAACGGGAGACCTTAAAAACAAAGATAAATACACCGTCGAAACGATCACGGTCGAATAACACAGAGGACAAGAAGCGGCTGCCGGTGTATCCGGCGGCCGTTTTATATTTTACGATGCAGCAGATTAAAGAGAAAGAGGATATAAAGACCTTCATCCTCTTCCTGATGAGGAATATCGGGTATCCGCTCGAGTTTTCCCTGATAAACGACATAGTGCTCCAGGACGGCTTCGTCGCGTCGTTCGACTTTACCGAATGCTTCGCCGAGCTGCTCGAGACCGACAACATCAGCGAGACGACGGGCGAGAACGGCGAGGAGCTTTACGCGATAACCGAGCAGGGCATACGCGTCTCGGAGACGCTCGAGAGCGACCTGATGTCGATGATAAAAGAAAAAAGTCTGAAATCGGCGGTCAGGCTGCTTTCCTTCCGCAAACGCGGCGCCAAGGTGCGCTTCACCTCCGAAAAGATCTCGGACGACGACTACGAGGCGACCTGCGTCATCACCGACCGCGGCGGGGAGATAATGAAGATCTCCCTCACGCTCGGGAGCTACAACCAGCTCCAGAAGATCAAGATGAACTTCACCGAAAAGCCGGAGATCGTCTATCGCGGCGTGTTCGCCGTCCTGACGGGAGACGTGAACTACCTCATCGACGAGTGAGAAAGCAATACAATTCAAACGCGGGGCCCTGCCCCGCTTTTTTGACCTACATCCCGCGGCCGCGCCCCGGCATCGCCGGGGGAATACGGTGCGGAGCCGCGGGGGTAATTGTGAATTATTTGTTTCGCGGCAAAATTGCCTTGCATAAAATCTTTTTTTCTGTTATTATATTCATGCATAGAAAAAGAATCAGGAGGCGCCGGTATGGACGCGTTTTTTCAGGCGGGTATAAACGCCGCGACGGGCGACAACACGACCGTCATGCTCATCATCGCCGCGGTCGCCGTCGTCGGAGTCATAGTGACGGCGATCATTTTCAGGAAAAGAAAGAAGGACGACGACGAGTGACGGCTCAGGCCGCCGCGCGACGCTCAAATCTCACAGCACACGACCCCGTGCCGCCCGGAACGGGGAACAATCCGATCGGAAGTGAAAAAATGAACAACACAGAAAAGCTCATCCTCCTCCATTCAAACGACCTTCACGGTGATTTCCTCGCCGAGCAGATAGACGAGAAGCTCGTCGGCGGCGTCTCCATGCTCTCGGGTTATATCTCAAAGACCCGCCGCGAAAACGAGAACGTCATATACGCGATAGCCGGCGACATGTTCCGCGGCTCGCTCATCGACAGCGAGTACAAGGGCATCTCCACCATCGAGATAATGAACATGCTCGCGCCGGACGTCGTCACGCTCGGCAACCACGAGGTCGACTACGGCCTCGCGCACCTGCTCTTCATCGAAAAGTGCGCGTCATTCCCGATCATCAACGCGAACATGTACCTGACGACGAACCATAAACGGCTTTTCAAGTCCAACCAGGTCATCGAGGTCGGCGGGATGAAGGTCATGTTCATCGGCATCCTCACCGAGGAGACCCTCGCGTCGATACGCCCCGACGCGCTCATCGGCTCCTTCGTCGACATACGCGAGGCGGCGAACGAGGTCGGGAGGATATGCAACTCCTACAAAACGACCGACATCGACTTCACCGTCCTCCTCACCCACATCGGCATAGAGGCGGACATCGAGCTCGCCAAGATACTCGACCCCGAATGGGGCGTCGACGTCATAATCGGCGGCCATTCCCACACCAAGCTCGACGAGCCGGTCGTCGTCAACGGCATCCCGATCGTCCAGGCGGCGTACGGGACCAACCAGATCGGCCGCTTCGACATCACGGTCGACACTGACGAGAACCGCATACAGAGTTATAAGTGGCAGCTCGTCGAGATCAACGAGCAGAACTGTCCGCACGACCCCGAGATAGAAGACATCATCCTCCACTACAAGAACGAGACGGACTCGAAATACAACTGCATCCTCACGCGGTTCGCCGGAGTTTACTCACATCCCGCCCGCAACACCGAGACGGAGCTCGGACGGATATTCTCCGACGGATTCCGCGATATGACCGGCGTCGATATAATGCTCACGGGCTCGGGCTCGATAAGGAGCCCTCAGCTCGGCACGATCGTCACCCGTCAGGACCTGCTCTCCTGCTTCCCCTTCGGCGACGCGATCCACAGGATAACCGTGACGGGCGCTCAGCTCAGGAAAATGGTCAAGCACATCCTTCGCGACGACGCCTGGCGCGGGACTACGGAGTTCTATCAGTTCTCGAAGGGGTTCCGAATCGTCTACGACAAGACCAGGCGCGAGATCCTCTCGCTCTCCCTCGACGGCGAGGACATAAAAGACGACAAACTCTATACCGTCGGGCTTCAGGACTACCATTTCAACAACATGGACGAGTTCCTGAACGTCACGCTCGAGGAGGTGCGCCAAAACGCCCCGACCCGCAAGCTGGCGACGAACTGCACCGACGTTATAGAAGAATATATGTCCGGCAAGGAGCTCATTAAGCTCCCCGACGACAGGCGGCTCAACATCATAGAATAAGGATATCATGGCAAAAGAATACAGATCGATGCACTTCACGGGCGAACGCGCGATCTACGGCCGGGAGGGCGTCGCCGTCTTCGACTCTCTCTTCGACGACGGCGAGTCGCCGATAAAGGAATGCCGCGACGTGACGGTCGAAAAATGCATTTTCGGCTGGAAATATCCCCTTTGGTACGACGAGAACGTGACGGTCAGGGGCTGCACCTGGCTCGAGGCGGCGCGCGCCGGGGTGTGGTACACGAAAAACATATCGGTCACCGACGCCGTCATTTCCGCCCCCAAAAACTTCAGAAGATGCAGCGGGGTGAGTCTTACCGACGTTTCGTTCACAAACGCCGAGGAGACCCTCTGGGCCTGCTCGGACGTTAAACTGAAAAACGTGACGGCGAAGGGACACTATTTCGCCATGAACTGCTCGGATATGGAAGTTGACGGCCTCCGGCTCGACGGCAACTACGCCTTTGACGGAACGAAAAACGTCGTCATAAAAAACTCGCATCTCTCGACGAAGGACGCCTTCTGGAACAGCGAGAACGTGACGGTCGAAAACTCATTCATATCCGGAGAATATCTCGGCTGGAACAGCAGGGACCTCACCCTCGTCAACTGCTCGATAGAGAGCAATCAGGGCCTCTGCTACATAAAAAACCTCAAACTCGTGAACTGCACCCTCATAAACACCGATCTCGCCTTCGAGTTCTCGGACGTAGACGCCGAGGTCGTCACGGGGGTCGAGAGCGTCCTCAATCCCCGCTCGGGGATCATCCGCGCGGGCTATATCAGGGAGCTCATCGTCGAGGCGGGGAGAGTGAACGCAGGCGACACCGAGATCGTCTGCCCCGATATCGGAAAGATATCCGACAAGCCCGAGTGGCTGAGAAACAGAGACTACTGAAGGAGGACGCATGACGATTCCGAACGAAAAAATCGCGCCGGAAATGCGCGAATCGGGCGAGATGTACCTCGAGACCATACTGATTCTGTCCGAAAAACAGCCCGTCGTGAGGTCTATCGACGTCGCCGGGGAGATGGGCTTTTCCCGCCCGTCGGTCAGCCGGGCGGTCGCGACGCTGAAAAAAGGCGGGTACATCACCGTTGAAAAAAACGGCGATCTCCGCCTGACGGAGACCGGCCGCGAGATAGCGGTCAAGATCTACGAGCGGCACAGAGTGATCTCCCGCCTGCTCAAAAAGATCGGCGTACCGGAGAAGGTCGCCGACGCCGACGCCTGCCGCATCGAGCACGTCATCAGCGACGAGACCTTCGGCGCCATAAAAAACAGCATAACCTGATACAAGTTAAACCCCCGGGCGGCGCGATCGCGCATCCCGGGGGATTTTGTGTTCAATAATCAGATCCGCGTCATGCTCGGAATAATGTCGATCCCGGTAAGCGTCCTCGATATTTCATCATCGCTGAACGGTTCTTTGAGGGTATAGTAAACGGACACGTCATTATCCTGAAGAATGTCGGAAAGCTCAAATATCTGCTCCGGTGTGCCGATCGCCGCGCATATCGCGCCGCAGTAGGCGAAGGTGTATTTCCAGTCCGGATCGTTTATGTCTCTCAGGATCGTGAAGCCCCTGTCCTTCAACATTTTTTCCGTTTCTGACAGTCTGGCAGTTATTTTATCAGCGTCCTCGTCCAAATATTCGCGCAAGTTCAGATTTGCGAGGATTTTCTCCTTTTCATTCTTAAACTCGTCCGAGGCCCTCACCCGAAGCACGGTATCGATGAACTCCTCGGGCGGACGCTCGGCGAGGAACTCCGCCTTCTCCTTTTCCGTCCATCCGTCGAAGAAATCTTCGCTCAGTTTATACAGGTGGCGGTATCCCTTGTCTCCGTCGAGGTAAACGTGCACCTGTTCAACTGTCGTTACCGCCGCGTCCGCTATCATCTGATTCAGGATTTCTCCGGTCTGAGAATGATATTCATGGCTCATTTTTGCCAGACCGTCATGCTCGAAATTCAGGACGATCATAAAGGGAACGGCATCGTCGGCTTCGGCGCCCGACAGAGGTCCGCGGTGCGGGACGAGTTCCATATCAATGTCGTCCATCCTTTGGATCTTTGCTCTGTATAAATTTGCTCTCAGGAGTCTCAACTCCATATCAAGCCAGTATACGTCTTTTATTTCGTTGACAGGATCTGGGACTTCGATGGCGTCGGAATTTTCAGTAGGAATGACGGGCGGCTGATTTATACATGACGAAAGGACCGATATGATTACGAACGCGAATATCAGCAAAAATGCCGCCTTGTTTTTGAACATAAGATTCACCTCCATGCAAGCCCGAAATACGCATAAGTGTCTGTACAGGAATTTGCTGTACGAGTAACCGTCAGCGTATAAATTATAATCATATCCCGATGACTTGTCAACACATTTTTGTAAAAAATTATATCGTGAATGATTTTTGCGCCTACCCCCCGTTGATAAATCAAAACATGATATTACGCCGGCCTCATTTATGTTCTTGAAAAAAACCGCGCGATATGGTAGAATATAGGCGATAAACAGTTCCCGCCACGGCGGGTCTGAAAGGAGAAAAATTATGAAATATATCTGCGACGTCTGCGGCTGGGAATACGACGAGGAGCAGGGGCTCCCCGAGGCCGGAATAGAGCCCGGAACGAAGTTCGAGGATCTTCCCGACGATTTTGAGTGCCAGCTCTGCGGAGTCGGCAAGGAAAACTTCAGCCCCGCCGAATAAGCATGAAAAATGCCATTTACGAGCTCGCCGGCGGCGTGTTCTACGTCGGCGTAAACGACAGAAAGATCGACCTTTTCGAGGGTCAGTACAAGGTCCCCGAGGGCATGGCGTACAATTCGTACCTGATAAAGGACGAAAAGATCGCCGTCATGGACTCGGTCGAAAAGGACTTTTCGCACGAATGGCTCGACAGCATATCCCTGACGGCGGGCGGGAGATCGCCCGACTATCTCGTCGTCCAGCACATGGAGCCGGATCACAGCTCGAGCATACTCGCCTTCACCAAGGCCTATCCCGGCGCGACGGTCGTCGCGTCGCAGAAGGCCTTTGCCATGATGAAAAACTTCTACGGCAGCGATTTTGCCGACAGACGGCTCGTCGTAGGCGAGGGCGACACGCTCTGCCTCGGGACCCATACCCTGAGGTTCTTCACGGCACCGATGGTCCACTGGCCGGAGGTCATAATGACCTTCGACGCCTCGACCGGGACTTTCTTTTCCGCCGACGCTTTCGGCAAATTCGGCGCGAACGAGGTCATCGACGAGGTCGGCGACTGGGCCTGCGAGGCGAGACGCTATTATTTCGGCATCGTAGGCAAATACGGCGCGCAGGTTCAGGCGCTGCTCAAAAAGATCACCGCGTCGGGGATAGGCATCACGCAGATCCTGCCCCTCCACGGCCCGGCGCTCGGCGGCGATCTCGGATATTATATCGGGCTCTACAATACCTGGTCGTCCTACGACGTCGAGTCGGAGGGCGTCATGATCGCCTACACCTCGGTCTACGGCAACACCAAAAAGGCCGTAGAGCTGCTCGCCGACCGGCTGCGCTCAAACGGCTGTCCCAAGGTCGCGGTGACCGACCTCGCGCGCGACGACATGGCGGAGGCCGTCGAGGACGCCTTCCGCTACGGGCGCATAGTCCTCGCGACGACGACCTACAACGCCGAGATATTCCCATTTATGCGCGAGTTCATAAACCACCTCACCGAGCGCGGATACAAAAACCGCACGGTCGGCTTCATCGAGAACGGCAGCTGGGCACCCGCGGCGATAAAAGTGATGAAAAACATGCTCTCGGGCTGCGCCAACCTGACGTTCTGCGAAAACGAGGTCAGGATAAACTCGGCGCTGAACGACGCATCCCGCGAGGCGGTGCGCGCGCTGGCCGACGAGCTCTGCCGCGATTACATAGCCCTGAGCCCCGACGCCCCGGAAAAGAACGACGCGAAGGCGCTCTTCAATATCGGCTACGGCCTCTACGTCGTGACGTCGAACGACGGGACCAAGGACAACGGTCTCATCGTGAACACGGTCACCCAGGTGACGAGCTCGCCGATGCGCGTCGCCGTCACGATAAACAAGGACAATTACTCCCATCACGTCATAAAGCAGACGGGAAAAATGAACGTCAACTGCCTCTCGACCGACGCGCCGTTCTCGGTCTTTGAGAACTTCGGCTTCCGCAGCGGCAGATCGGCGGACAAGTTCGAGGGCGTACCCGTCGTCCGTTCGGACAACGGGCTCGTCATCCTCTCGTCTCACGTCAATTCATTCATGTCGCTCGCCGTCGAGGACTACGTCGATCTCGGCACCCACGGCATGTTCATCTGCTCGGTCACCGAGGCGCGCGTCCTCTCCGACCGCGAGACTATGACCTACACGTATTACCAGAAGAACGTCAAGCCGAAGCCCGAAACCAAGGATAAAAAGGGCTGGGTCTGCAAGATCTGCGGCTACGTCTACGAGGGCGACGTCCTTCCGGACGACTTCGTCTGCCCGCTGTGCAAGCACGGCGCGGCCGATTTTGAGCGGATAAAATGACTCGTGCCGGTAATGCTCCGCTCCAGCGTTCATAACACACTGAAACAAAAATCCGCTGCTCTCCCGACGGAAAGCAGCGGATTTTCTTAATTATGCGTCATAAAATTTCTTCACCCAAAATATTCTGTCGGACAGAGCCCTAATTTTGGCTTGGATTCAAACGGATCGTCCGATAAAAAATCTATGGAGATCCCGAAATTCAATGCCCGGTTCGTTATTGTGACGTTGAACTCACCGGACGCTATACTTGCAACGGTGCTGCCCGAGATCACGTTCTCGGGAATCGCAACCCCGGATCGGATTATTTCGACCGCGCCGCTCCGACCCGCCTTGCAAAGAACGTCCGCCCAATCGTACTTTTCCCGAAATTCATCAAGGGGCAGATCATAGTCGTTTGCGTCCGCTTTCACACAGTATTTTGAGATCAGGATTGCCTCGGTATAAGACTCTGCGCCGAGGGAATCCTGATCAAGATCGAAGTCGAACGACAGCGACAGCGTATCCGGAACGAAGTTCAACTCAAGATAATGTTCTAATACGTAATATTCTTGCACCGGATCAAATACACCGCAATAACGACTGTTTTCTTTGATCAGCAAAGACATAAAAATGATATACTGCGCCGCTGGAATCGGATATTCCGATCTGCAGTCAACGCGTATCGAATCATCCAAGATTTTCAAAGGACTGGCTCCATCTTCTTTGAATAGTCCGGCGAATCTTTTCAATGCCTGATATGGCTTTTTGATTTCTCCATAATCGTTGTAAACAATAGGCAAATCAACGGTCGCAGAAGATTTCAAAAAATCTCCGGCCTTTTGCCATGCGTTTTTAAGGGCAGAATATGTTGCCGACGAATGTATCTGCTTATACAAATCGTTGAGAGCCTTGTTCTTGTCAGGATCCTGAGAAAAAACAAATCCGGCGTCCGTTCCATCAGCCTGACCGACATCGTTGCTTGCCGGAGCAGACATCATACACGAACTCAAGGCCATTGAAGCCGTAATAAGCAAAGCAACAAGGGTTATAATCATTTTTTTCATTTTCGTGCTCCTTTTCTAACATAATCTAAACTGGTGATTGACGGGTCAAATGTAATCGGATAAGCACGACACTCTGAATTCATCCTATCTTTGTCAAGAATATATTTTACTGTGACTGTTGCCCCGTTGTCAATCAAAACGGTTTCAATGTTTTCACATGTCTGCCCTGTAGAATCGTACAGGAATGGTGAACTAATTTTAAACACTGTTTGATATCTACAACCATTGTCAACGATTATAACAAAAAAATGTTATGGTGTCTTTAGCCAAAAATGACATTTTTTTTTGCAATGAACGTTATTTTAAAAACCGCCCATTTTCATACTATAGAATTTCAAATGCTGTGCAAGCACGGCGCGGCCGACTTTGAGAAGATAAAATAACCTGCCTGTACGCTCCGGCGTCCCGGTCGTACCGAAACAAAAATCCGCTGCTCTCCCGACGGAAAGCAGCGGATTTTCTTTATCCGTTCCGGTATGCCGAAAAGCCCGCTTGCGGGCGTCTTCGTTTTGGTTGTTTTATAACCTATGGGTTATATTACAGCATAGCCGACGGGCTGTTTTCGTTCGGCGCGCCGCCCGAGGCGGTCAGCTTCACCCCGAGGTCGGGGGCTGCCCTCGACCCGTCGGGAAGCACAGCGCGGAGCCAGTATTTTTCGACCGTGACCGTCGCTGTCCCGGTCTCCCCCGGCTCGAGATACAGGGGCGCGACCCCGCAGAGCTGGCGGAAAGGCGTTTCGGTCCGGCTGTCCTTTATTTCGGCAAAGATCATGACCTTCTCGAGCCCGGCACGCGCGCCGGCGTTTTTTACGCCGACCGAGACCGTGAGATTTTCGCCGTCCTCCTCCACGACCGAGAGACCGAGGTACTCAAAGCGCGTGTACGACAGCCCGAAGCCGAAGGGATATAGCATTTTTTCGGGGGACATATACCTGTATGTCCTCCCGCTCATGGAATGGTCCTCTATCGGCGGGAGTTCGGCGTCCTTTTTAGGGAACGTCACCGGGAGGCGCCCCGACGGCGAGAAATCCCCGCGCAGAAGACGCGCGGCGGCGAGGCCCCCGAGCGCCCCGGGATACCAGCAGTGAACGAGGGCTTTTATTTTCCCGTTCACGTCCTCTCCGAGATCGACGGGGCCCCCGCAGAATACGAGGACGGCGACGTTTTCCGAGACCTCGCAGACTCTCCGCGCGAGCTCAATCTGAGTCTCGGGGAGACCGAAGCCGGTGCGGTCGCCGTGGAAGAAATCGGGACAGTCGATGCCCATCTCCTCCCCCTCGACCTCCCTGTCGAGGCCGAGGCACAGCACGACGGCGTCCGCCTCCTCTGCCGCCGCCATCGCGTCGGCGTAATAGTTCGCGCTCCCCCAGACGGGGGCGTATTCGTACATTTTGCATCCGGGGGAGACGGTTATCTCCGCGTCGCGAAATACCCGTCTTACTCCCTCGGCGGGGGTGACGTACTCCGGCGAGGTGCCGTTGTAGTTGCCCTCGAGCATTACCGTCGAGTCGGCCACCGGGCCGATGACGGCGATTTTTTTGTATTTCCCGCCGAACGGGAGGAAATCCCCCTCGTTTTTGAGCAGAACGAGGCATTCCTCCGCCGCACGGAGGTTGAGCTCCCTGTGTTTTTCGCAGTTCACGGCGGAATACGGGACGGAAGCGTACGGCCGCTCCTCCTCG
>JAFZCF010000042.1 GCA_017552165.1 Clostridia bacterium | reverse complement strand
GGTGCTTTTTTTTCAGCACGGATAGAAATTTATGGATTGTCATCGGGGATATCGATTATGCGGAAGTATATTGGAACCTTATACGATTTTCTGTTATACCGGAACGAAAGAGTCAGTTGCGTGGGCGGATCATCCTCTGTCTGCATCATGGCCCAACAGTTGCAAATACCTTCCTCTTCTATGAACGCATCAATTTTTTCAAACGTATCTCCTCCGCTCGTCTGGGGTTCGCAGGTACATACGACGGATTTCTTATCAACTCCGCTCTCATTGAAGGAATACAGGAGTTCAAACGGATATTCCACTATGACTTCTATCGGATTCGATGATTTCGATCCCGCGCCGGTGGGGGAGAGCGTGGTTGTGACGCCGTTGTCATCGATATCATCACGTGAATGCGTTACGAGTTTAAGCGTGACGAGCGATTTGCCGCATCTCGAGCACACGGCGCCATTTGTCAGATAATCGTGTCCGAGGGCGGATATCGATTCTTCTTCCGTGTCTCCGCAAATCGAGCAGACGCGCTCGCGGTGTCCTGATTCCGTGCACGACGCCTCGGAAAGGACGGTCCATTCGCCGTAAACGTGTTCGTGGAGTTCAACGGACACGACGGTTTCGCGGTAAACGTACGGGTCGGAGCAGGTCACGGTGATCGTCGCGCTGCCGCCCTCCCCGACGACCGACACCCGGCCTTCGGGGGAGACCGTGATTATCTCCGTATTGCTGCTCAGGAAGGTGAAGGCGGGGGTCTCGTCTTCGCTGACCGTCTCAATGAGACGCGGATCGATATCCCATTCATCTCCGAGCGAGGCGGAGGTTTTTTCGTTTATGTCTATTTCGGGACGTATGACGGTGACGGTTACGGCGGATTCAAATTCAAGCACGTCGCATCTGACCGTGACCACGTGCTCGCCCGGGTCGTCGCCGATAATGACAGTCCCGTCGGGCTCAACGGTCATCACTTCGGGCTCGGTGCTTTCGAACGACAGACTTACGTTGACCGTGTTTTCGTCACCGTCCAGTAGAGCGAGGTCGAGGCGCGCGGAGCTGTTCCTGTACATTCTGAGGTTGTCGGACGAGAGATGCAGGCCGCTTGCGCTGACCGTCACCGTGACCGTCGATTCGAGCTTAAGGGCGGGACACCTGACCGTGACGACGACGTAGCCGTAGCCGGTTGCTGTGACCGTGCCCTGCTGTGTCACGCTCGCGACGGAGCCGCCGGAATATTCGTAAACCAGCGTCGGTTCGCCGTCCGGGAAATCCGACTCGCGGTACCCGACGACGCGGGCACCGATCTCTGCGGTCTGGCCGAAGGAGAGGGTAACGGATGACGGCATTTCGATAAACGGCGCTTCTGTCACCGTGATGCTGACTTCGGCGGACTGACCGATTTCAGGAGAAGTGACTTTTATTACCGCGCTTCCCGGCCGCCTTCCGGTCACAAGGCCGAATTCGTCAACAACGGCGACCGTCTCGTCGGAGCATTCGTAAATTATGCTGACTGCGCTCCGGTTTACCCAAGCGCCGAGGTCGCGCTCTTCTCCGTCGTAAAGCTCGAGGCTTTCCGGTGCGAAAAGTTCGGGTTCTTCATCATAATGGATCAGATGATCCCATTCGTCCCAGCCGTGTACGAGAAAATCGTCGCCGAGAGGGTCTATGCCGAAAGAGGAAAAAATAATCGTGACGGCGGCAAGGGTCGACGCGACCGGCCAAAGGAACATTTTTCTCAGAATCGCGTGGCGCTTTATGCGCGCTTTTTCGCCTTCGGCGGCATTTTGTTTCTGTCCGCGGTATTTCAGCGTCGGGTCTCCGCCCGCTCCGAAAAACGACCGGTCGTCCTTAAGTGTCGGAGGGATCAGCGCAGGCATATTATATTCGGCGCCGAAATCTACGGCGTTATAATCCCGTTTTTTCATGGTGGTCGTCCTCTCCCTTCGCTGGAACCCGGCCGCGGCCGGCATATTCTTCCACGTACATATTATAAGCCATATCCGCCGGAAAGTCAAGACGTTCTGGCGGAAACGTTCCGGCGGCGGGCCCGGCGTTTATTGTGAAAAAATCCCGAAAATCACATTCCCGCGCCGAAAGGGATTGACAGGGGGTGCATTTTTGTGTATAATGTTATATGTGGATATATGTGGCTTTGAGAGGCCGCGACATTTACGGACGGAGGAATCACCATGGAAAATTTGACGAAAAACAAATACGTTCTTGACTGGATAAAAGAAATGGCCGGGCTGACAAAGCCGGACAGGATTGTCTGGATCGACGGCTCGGACGAACAGCGCGACGCCCTGCGCGCCGAGGCGGTGTCGACCGGAGAAATGATAAAGCTGAACGAAGAACTCCTCCCCGGCTGTTATCTGCACCGTACCGCGGTGAACGACGTTGCGCGCGTCGAAAACCGCACGTTTATCTGCACGAGGACAAAAGAGGACGCGGGAAATATCAACAACTGGATGGACCCCGCGGAATGCTATGAAAAACTCGGCAAGCTCTTCCGCGGATCCATGATCGGGCGGACTATGTACGTCATCCCCTATTCGATGGGCGTCGTAGGGTCCGACTTTGCAAAGATCGGCATAGAGCTCACCGACTCGATCTACGTCGTGCTTAACATGCTCATCATGACCCGCGCGGGTAAGACGATAATCGACGCCCTCGGCGACAGCCCGGATTTCATAAAGGGTCTCCACGCCCGCGCAGATATAGACGAGAACAACAGGTACATCTGCCATTTTCCGGAGGACAACACGATCTGGTCGGTCAACTCCGGTTACGGCGGCAACGTCCTGCTCGGCAAAAAGTGCTTTGCGCTCCGTATCGCCTCGTATCTCGGAAGAAAAGAAAAATGGATGGCCGAGCACATGCTCATCCTCGGTCTCGAATATCCCGACGGCGACGTCAAGTACATCACGGCGGCCTTCCCGTCCGCGTGCGGAAAGACCAATCTCGCGATGCTCATCCCGCCGAAATTCCTGCGCGACAAGGGCTTCAAGGTCTGGTGCGTGGGCGACGACATCGCCTGGCTGAGGATAGGCAAAGACGGCCGTCTGTGGGCTGTCAACCCCGAAAACGGCTTCTTCGGGGTCGCTCCCGGAACCAACGAAAAATCAAATCCCAACGCGCTCGCCGCGACGAAAAAGGATACGATATTCACAAACGTTGCGCTCAACACGGACAACTATACTGTGTGGTGGGAAGGCCTTGACAAAAATCCTCCCGAGCACTGCATAGACTGGCGCGGAAACGAGTGGCATTTCGAAAACTACAACAAAGCGGACAAGACGACCTGCGCCGCTCATCCGAATTCCCGTTTCACGGCGCCGGCGAAAAACTGCCCCTGCGTTTCGAAAGAATTTGATTCCGTGACCGGCGTGCCCGTCTCGGCTATCATCTTCGGCGGACGCCGCGCAAAGACCGCGCCGCTCGTTTACCAGTCCTTCAACTGGCAGCACGGGACCTTCGTGGGCTCCATTATGGCCTCCGAGACCACGGCCGCCGCGGCCGGAGCCGTCGGCGTCGTGCGCCGCGATCCCATGGCCATGAGGCCCTTCGTCGGGTACAACATGAAGGATTATTTTGCCCACTGGCTCGATATGGGCAAGCTCATACCTAATCCCCCGGCGATATTCCACGTCAACTGGTTCCGCACCGACGCGGACGGCAATTTCATCTGGCCCGGCTACGGCGAAAATATGCGCGTCCTGCTCTGGATACTCGACAGAGTAGCCGGCAGGGTCGGCGCCGACGTCACGCCTATCGGCTACACTCCCCGTCCCGAGGATATCGATATCACCGATCTCGATATATCCGAAGACACGATCCGCGAGCTTCTCAGGATCGACGTCTCCTCGTGGCTCGAGGACGTCGACAACATCCGCGCTTTCTACGATCAGATCGAGAACGTTCCTCAGGAGCTCGAGGACGAGCTCTCCGCGCTCAAAGCGCGCCTGATCGCCGCCGAAAAATAAAAGGAACAAATACAAGGGGCACCGAGCGATGCCCCTTTTGATAAGATATGCCGATACGTTTTTTTGAAAAAGATCCGCCCGGCGAGGTCCGGGGGTACATAACTCTGACAAACCGCCCCTTCATCCCGTCAAAACCGAAAAGGGTTTCCGGCGTAGCGGGTCCCGTAAGCGTGGTGCTTCGGGAGCCGAAAAAAGATCCGGTTTCGGTCATTTCCGAGGCGTTCCGGCTCACGGACGGGGCTGATCCCGTCTGCGTGATGCTCGCCGACGAGGACAGGATCCCCGGCTCGGCGCTGCTTTGCGCGCTCTCGGGCGCGCTCTTCGGTATGGAGGACGAGCCGGAAGTGTTTGTCCGCGCGCCCCGCGGATCCGTCGCCGTGCCGTTCGAAGAGCCGTTCCGCGCGGCCCCGAAAGAGGCGCGCAAACGCGCCGCCCGCAGCGTTTACGCCGACGCGTGCGCGGTCACCGGAGCCGGCGCGCCCGACGCGGCCTTCGAATGCTATGCCTCGGCAAACGTATGTTTCGACGCCGTTTCCGAGGAAAAGGGTCTCGCAGACTATCTTTCCCATGCCGACGAAAGCTTTTCCCGGACGCTTCTGAAGCTGATCGACGAGCGCGGCATGACCGACGTCGAATGCTACAAACGCGCAAACGTCGACAGGAGGCATTTTTCAAAGATAAGGAGCGACGCCTCTTACCGTCCGAGCAAACAGACGGCCTGCGCCTTTGCCGTCGCCCTCCGTCTCAGCCCGTCGGAGACCGACGCTTTTCTGAAAAAGGCGGGATTTGCCCTGTCCGGCTCGGCGACATTTGACCTTATCGTGTCGTATTATATCAAAAACGGCAGATTTGACGTTAACGAAATAAATCTCGCGCTTTATTCATACGATCAGCCGCTTCTCGGCGCGAGATAAAGGAGAAACACATGGAACTGATTTATCTCGGCACCGCCGCAGCGGAGGCCGTACCCGGTATTTTCTGCGAGTGCTCTTTCTGCGAAAACGCCCGCCGCGCGGGAGGGAAGGAACTCCGCCGCAGAAGCGGTGCGCTGATCGACGGCCGCCTGCTAATCGACTATTCCGCCGACACGTCCCTTTCGATGCTCTCGGTCGGGAAGCGCCTTTCTGACGTCAGGGACGTCATTATAACCCATTCTCACAGCGACCATTTCGTACCCACGGAGCTCGGATACCGTCGCTCGCCGGCATACTGCATCCTCCCGGAGGGCAGAGAGCCGCTCCGCGTTTTCGGCAACCATGCCGTTACGTCGGAGCTTGTAAGGCGCTACGGAGACCGCGAAACGGCTATATCGAGGCACGGGCTCGACATAAGATACGTCCCGCCGTTCGAGCCGTTTGACGCCGGGTCGTACGTCGTGACCCCGCTCCCGGTCTTTCACAATGCGCCGGAGGACTCGTACGTTTATCTCATCGAAAAGGGCGGGGTGCGCATCCTTTACGCCCACGACACCGGATTTTTCGAGCCGGAAGTCTTTGATTTTCTCAAGGGCAAAAAACTCGATATCGTCTCCCTCGACTGCACAATGGGATATATTCAGATCGACCGCGGGCACATGGGATTCTCCGGTAATATCAAAGTCAGGGAAAAATTCATTGAAAACGGCACGGCCGACCTTGACACGGTCTTCATCAGCAACCATTTCAGCCACAACGGGCTGCGCGCCCCGGACGGCGACTGGACCTACGAATATTTCACCGAAATGGCAAAGCCCCACGGCTTCATAATGAGCTACGACGGGATGATTGTGAAGAGACAAACGACACGAAAGGTGATGATCAATTAAAATGAGTAACGAAAACATAACGATAAAGTGCCTACAGTGCGGCTCGACCGACATCGCAAACAGATATAACGGCGGAAAGTTCTGTCGGGATTGTGGAGCGGAAATTGTCGCCTGCGCAATATGCGGTTCATACAATATT